>JAKSDN010000071.1 GCA_022360075.1 Kiloniellales bacterium
GATCGCCCGGCCGACGTCGTGGGCCGACCAGACGCGTTGCACCTGGACCTTGCCCGTCAAGGTATCGACATCGACCACGACGGCGACCGTCCCGAAGACGTAGACGCCGAGGTTGTCGAAGGCGAAACCCTCCATGCGCGCACGCTTGGGATCGAAGCGCGGCCCGTCGAAGGCGTAGGCGTTCTGCCCGAGCAGCGGGCCGCCGATGCGGTTGAAAGCCCGCGCCGCCACCTCGCCGAAGCTGACCGACTTCTCGTGCACGCCCTTCAAGGCGACCTTGCCGCCCGGAATCAGCTCCAGATCGGCGACCGCGCACTCCATGATCTCGGCGGCATGCTCCAGGATGCGTTCGCGCATCTGGACCGTCGCGCCCATCACGGCGCGGCCGGCGGTGTAGGTGATGCGGCTGGCCGCGGTCTTCCAGTTGTAGGGCGAGACGTCGGTGTCCTGCGCGGCGTAGGAGACCGCCTCGATCGGCAGCTTGAGGGCCTCGGCACAGATCTGCGTGAGCGCCGTGTCCGATCCCTGGCCGATATCGACGACGCCGGTCGAGAGCGCGACAGTGCCGTCGGCGCGCAGGCTGACGTTGGCGCTCGTGCCCATCAGGCCGGAAATGTGCGAGAAGCTGGCGAAGCCGACGCCGCGGCGCCATCCCTCGGCCGGCGCCGGCAGCGAATCGATTTCGTCGCGGACATGCGCTTCGACCGCCTCGAGGCACGCCTGCGCCGCGCAGGCCTCGATCTTCTGGCCGCCGAGCCATAAGTCGCCCCGGTCGATGGCATTGCGCCGGCGCAGCTCGACGGGATCCATGCTGAGCTTCGCGGCCAGTTCGTCGAGCTGGCACTCGCTGGCGAAGGTCGCTTGCGGATTGCCGAAGCCGCGGAAGGAACCGGCTTTCAGCTTGTTGGTGTAGACCGCATAGCCGCGCACGGTGGCGTTCGGGCAGCGGTAGGGGCCGCGCGAGCACAGCATGCCGAAGCTCATGACCGCCGGGCTCTCGTCGGCATAGGCGCCGGCGTCGAACCAGAGTTCGGCCTCGCGCGCGACCAGCGTGCCGTCGCGCTTGGCACCGGTCTTCATGCGGATGCGGACCGGATGGCGCGAGCGCAGCATCTCCATGTCCTCGATGCGGCTCAGGGTGATCTTCACCGGGCGCCCGGTCTCGAGCGCCAGGGCGACGGCGATGGACTGGATGTTGACGCCGTTCTTGCCGCCGAATCCGCCGCCGATGTGCGGCGCGATGCAACGCACCTGAGACATGGGCAGGCCCAGCTCGGCGCCGATGCGGCCCTGGAGATAGAAAATCGACTGAGCCGAGGAGCGCAGGGTGATCCGGCCGTTGATGTCGGGCTCGGCGAGCGCGCTGCAAGGCTCCATGTAGGCGTGATAGACGGCCGGGGTCTCGTAGACTCCCTCGACGATCGCGTCGCAGTCGGCCCAGGCGGCCTCGCTGTCGCCCTCGACGATCTCGGCCGACCAGAAGCGGTTGCCGGCGCACGACGCTTCGCCGTTCAGGTCATAGGCCGGGAAATCCGGATGCACCGGCGGCGCGCCCTCGGCGAGCGCCTGATCGAGGTCGCAGACGGCGGGCAGTTCCTCGTAGTCGACCTCGATCAACTGAGCGGCCAGGCGGGCCGCCTCCGGCGTCTCGGCGGCCACGGCGGCGACGGGCTCGCCAACGTAACGGACGGTGCCGAGGGCGAGCGTGCTCTCGTCCTTGACGAAGGAGCCGACGCGCTGGAGCTGGAGGTCCTCGGGCGTGATGACGGCGCGCACGCCCACGACGGCCTTGGCCGCTTCGGTGCGATAGCCGGTGATGCGGCCGTGCGGGATCGGACTGGTCGCGACGGCGCCGAACAGCATGCCGGGCGCCGTGAAGTCGTCGGCATAGCGGGCCGCCCCCGCCGCCTTCTCCGCCCCGTCCAGGCGAGCGCTGGAGCGGCCGACGGCCGTGCCTTCAGGCTTCATGGCGGCCTCGGGAGGCGGCAAGGATGGCGGCCTCGACGATCTTGACGTAGCCGGTGCAGCGGCAGAGCTGGCCGGAGATCGCTTCGCGCACTTCCTCGACGCTTGGGCTCGGCCGCTTGCGCAGCAGCGCCGTCAAGGCGATCACCATGCCGGAGGTGCAGAAGCCGCATTGGATCGCGCCGGCCTCGGCCATCGACTGCTGCACGGCGGAGAGCTGTCGCTGCACTATCAGCCCCTCGACCGTCTCGATGTCTCTGCCGTCGCAATCGGCGGCGATCGAGAGACAGGCGCGGACCGGCTCGCCGTCAAGCATCACGGTGCAGGCCCCGCAGAGGCCTTGATTGCAGCCACGCTTGGCCCCGGTCAGCCCGAGCTGATCGCGCAGAAAGCCGAGCAGCGTGTCGGACGCCGCCACTGCGCCCTTGCGCTCGCTGCCGTTGACCGTGAGCCGCAAGGCGTAGGTCGGATCGTCCGTCACGCCGCACCCCGCCGTTTCGTCTCGTCGGCCTGCGCGGCCCTGAGCGCCCGCGCCACGAGGCGCGGCACAAGCTTCAAGCGATAGGCGGCGCTGCCGCGCATGTCGTCGACCGGATCGCATTGGGCGGCAAGCGCCTCGCCGAAGCCATGCAGCCGCGCGTCGTCGAGCGGACCGCCGACTAGCGTCGCCTCGGCCGCCGGATCCCGCACCGGTTTGCCCGCCGCGCCACCGACGGCGACCTGCAGCTTCCGGCAAGCCCCATCGCTTCTCTCGAGGACCGCGGCGACGGAAACGGTCGCGAAGTCGCCATCCGCGCGGGTGAACTTCTCGTAGTGAACGCCCGCCCCCGCCGGCTCGACCGGGAGCGTCACGGCGGTCACGATCTCACCGGGACCGAGGGCGGTCTCGAACCAATCCATGAAGAAGTCGGCTGCGCGAACCGTCCGGACTCCCGCGGGCCCGAGGATCTCAACATCCGCGCCGGCCGCGCAGATTGCCGTGGGATAGTCGGCCGATGGATCGGCGTGGCAGATCGATCCGCCGATCGTGCCCATGTTGCGGATCGCCGGGTGGCCGATGCACCGGGCCGCGGCCGCGAGAATCGCCTGCCCGCCGCAAAAGCCTCTGTGGGCGGCGACCGCCGCATGGCGGGTCATGGCGCCAACCCTGACGCGACCGTCGGGCAAGCGCGCGATGCCCGCCAGACCGTCGACCCGGCGCAGGCTGACCAGGTGCGAGGGCGCGACGAGACCGGCATTCAACATCGCAACCAAGGTGGCCCCACCCGCCAGGCAACGGGCATCGGCATCCTCGGCCAGGATGGCCACGACCTCTTCGGCGGTTTCCGGCTGGCTGTAACGCATGTCGAAGTCGACTATAGCCGTCGCCCCAGTCCGGGCTCCAACACTGAGCTATGTGGCATCAGAGAGGACCACCCAGCCGTCATTGCGAGCCGGCGCGAGCCGGCGCGGCAATCCAGAAACAGCTTCGAAGCGGCAACAATCTGGATTGCTTCGCTTCGCTCGCAATGACAGCACTGGCATTGGTCACTCGTATCCACCGCAGTTTAGTGTATGCGTTTAGAATCGGGGCTTTGCGGCGGGCCTGTCAATAACAAATGGTATTTGTTTTTGACAGCTTGGATGCTAAGGAAAGCGGTCTCTGGGTCAGGGCGGCGCGCCGCCGGAGAGGGCAAGCGTGTTCGAGTATTTCGGCGGCAACTACTCCTGGGACCTCGGCGTGCTGATGGCCTTGCAGCTCGGCGGCCATCCATCCGAGATCGACGAGGCCTGCCGGCCGCTGCGCGCGCTGGCCGCGCGCGAAGACGCCAAGACCAACCCCGACATCCAGCGCGCCTGGCTGACCGCCTGGGCCGACTTGGCCGAGAAGCTGGCGGCCAAGGGCGCGCGCGACGAGAAGGCGGGCCATGCCCGCAGCGCCGCCAGCAAGTACCGCCGCGCCTGCGTCTATTTCCAGCAGGCCGACCGCATGGCGCCGCACGACGACCCGCGCAAGGCCGAGGCCTACGCCGGCATGCTGCGCTGCTTCGAGAAGGCCGTCACCCTGGCCGGGGTGCCGATGGAATGGGTCGAGGTGCCCTACGAGCACACATCGCTGCCGGCAGTCTTTCTGCCGGGCGCCGGCACCGCTCCCCGGCCCTGCATGATCGGCTTCGATGGCTTCGACGTGACGAAGGAGTGGAGCTACCTCTGCGGCCTTGCCGACGCGCTTGCGCAGCGCGGCGTGTCCATGCTGATCGTCGATCACCCGGGCGTCGGCCTGGCACTGCGCGAGCGCGGGCTCAGCGCCGTGGTCGAGACCGAGCGCCCGGCCGGCGCCTGCCTCGACTATCTCGCCACACGGGGCGACACGAACGATCGTATCGGCATCATGGGCATGAGCCTCGGCGGCTACTACGCGCCGCGGGCGGCCGCTTTCGAAAAGCGCCTCGCCGCCTGCGTGGCCTGGGGCGCACGCTGGGACAACGCCGGCTCCCACGGGCGCATCCTGCGCGATCCGAACGCGGCCCGCTCGATCCCCGGCTGGATCGAGCACGCGCTCAAGGTCTACGGCCAGCCCGACGTCGAATCCTGCGCGGCCATGATCGCGCGCATGACCCTGGAAGGCGTTGCCGAGCACATCGAATGCCCGCTGCTGGTCGTGCACGGCGAGAACGACCGCCAGGTCCCGGGCGATCAGGCACAGCGCACCGTCGACGCCGCTGTGAAGAGCCCGCGCCGCGACCTGCGCGTCTTCACGGCCGACGAGGGCGGCGCCGAGCACGTCAACGGCGACAACTTCTCCCTCGCCATCGACTTTATTGCCGATTGGTGTGCCGAAGTGTTGGGGGCTTAGAGCCTGTTCTGGAAGGATGGCGCGTGTGCCGAAAAACTAGCTGCCCCCAACAACCAGAATTGTCATTGCCGGGCGGGCGAAGCCCGAGCGCTTCGCGCTCCCGGCAATCCATCGAGGTCCGAGACCGGGACTTAAATGGACCCTCGGGTCAAGCCCGAGGGTGACAATACAGAAAGAGCTTACGACCAACAAGCCATTGAAAACATTAACCCCACTCTAGCTCAGCCCTTACCGCCCAACCAGTTCGGGCAGCCCCGTCGCAATCTCCGGCACGAAGACCACGGCCAGCAACAGCAGCAGTTCCAGGGCGACGAAGGGCAAGGCCGCGAGATAGACCTGGCGCATCGTGATGTCCGGCGGTGCCGTGCCCTTCATCACGAACAGCAGCAGGCCGAAGGGGGGTGTCGTCAGGCTGATTTCCATGACCAGCAGCAGCAGGACGCCGAACCAAATCAGATCGAAGCCGACCGCCTCGGCCATCGGGATGAAGAAGGGCAAGGTGATCAGCAGCATGCTGAGCTGATCCATGAAGGCGCCGAGAAAAAGCAGGATGGCGATCATCAGGAAGAGCAGCGTCAGCGGTGAGAGCGCCATCGCTTGAACGCTCTCCAGCAGCCCCGAGGTCGCCCCCGAGAACGCCAGGATCTGCGAGAAGGTCAGCGAGCCGGCGATGATCAGCAGGATGGTCACGGTGATCTTGGTGGTCTCCATGACCGCCCGGCGCACCGCATCGAGTGTCAGGCGCCCATAAGCCGCGGCCGCGACGAACGCGCCGAGCGCGCCGAGGGCGGCGGATTCGCTGGGCGTCGCGAAGCCCCCGAGGATGCCCCCGACCACGAGCGCGAAGAGCGCGAAAAGCGGCACGACGTTGATCAGGAAGGGACGGACGCGCTCGGCGAGCGAGAAGGCCTGCGTGTCCTCGGCGGGCGCCAGTGCCGGATTGAGGCTGCAGCGCAGGATCACGAAGCCGAAATGCAAAGCCGCCATGAGGATGCCCGGCAGGATGCCGGCGATCAGCAGCTTGCCGATGGAGATGCCGGCAAGGCTGCCGAGCAGCACGGCCAGAGCCGAGGGCGGGATCAGCATGGCGATACCGCCGGTCGCCATGATCGGGCCCATGGCCAGGCTCGGGTGATAGCCCCGCCGGCGCATCTCGGGCAGCAGCGTGCTGCCGAGGAGGGCCGTGTTGGCCATCGTCGAGCCCGAGAGCGTCGAGAAGACCGTGCCGCCGGCGATCGCGACCAGCGACAGGCGGCCGGGCATGCGCACGATCAGACGGTCGACGGCTTCGATGGCGCGCACCGCCACACCGGTCTGGAACAGGATCTCGCCCATCAGCACGAAGAGTGCGATCGGCGCGAGCGAGAAGGTGGTCACGGCACTGACGGTGTTGCGCGCCAGTTGCGTCAGGCCCGCCTCGCCGCCGATAAAGACCAGCGCCCCGACGACGTTGACGGCGAGGAACGAGAAGGCCACCGGCAGGCCCGTCATCATGAGCGCGATGACAGCGCCCAGCAGCAGCGCGAGGGCCCAGTACCACTCCATGGGTCAGCCCTCGGCGCGGCCCGGGCGCTGGACTGGCCCCTGCCGCCGAAGGCCCAACAGGATCAGCACGAACTCGAGCGCGAGCAGACCCGCCCCCACGGGCAGGGGGGCGAGCAGCCACCATTCCGGAAAGACGAAGGTCTTGAAGACCAGGCGTTCCGCCGCGAAGGCCTTCCAGGCGGCGAGGCCGCCCGCATAGACCAGCGCCAAGCAGACGGCGAGGCCAAGCGTATTGGCCAGAAACGCGACCAGCCGCCTGGCGCGCGGCGGCAGCGGCTCGGTCGCGATTTCGACGGCGATGTGCGCCCCGCGCCTCAAGGCCCAGGGCGCCGCGCAAAGCAAGACGCCGTAGAGCGTGTACTCGGTGATCTCGATCACGCCGGGGATCGTCAGACCGATCCCCAGGTTTCGCAGAATGACATCGGCCGCGATCAAGGCGGCGTTAAGGACGATCGCGAGTCCGGCAATGACCGCCAGACCGTCCTGAAGGCGGTCGTTGACACGTAGGAACTGGCGCATCGACGCTTCGATCGTTCAGGCCATGCGGGCGTAGGTCCACCCGGCGGCGCAGCCTAGCGCCACCGGGCAGTATCGCACGACCTGTTTCGAAGCTATCGGGACAGCAGGGGCCGGAGCGCCTTCATGCTCTCCGGCTTCTCCTCCTCGAGCAGGCCCCAGTAGGCGTCGAGCGCGGTCTCGACCAGGCGCTCGCCCTCCTCGCCCTCGAGTGTGATCACTTTCATGCCGGCATCGACCATGCGCGCGCCCGCCGCCCGGTCCTTTTCGGCCATGTCCGTGGCCAGCCGGGCCTCGACCGCTGCCGCGGCTTTCTCGAGCACGGCCTTCTGGGCGTCGCTCAAGGCGTCCCACGACTGCTTGTTCATCGTGATGGTGACGATCGCATGGTAGAAACCAGGGTCCACCCGATGATCCGTGACCTCGTCCCAGCCGGCCGGCGCGACCTCGGACTTCACGTTGGCGTAGCCGTCGACAACGCCGCGCTCCATGGCCGTGTAGAGCTCGCCGCGGCTGGTCTCCACCTGCACGGCGCCGAGCTTGTCGAAGAAATGCCGATAGGTCGGCGTTGTGCGCAGCCGGTAACCCTCGAAGTCGGCCAGCGATGAAACCGGCTTGCCCAGGAAGAGATGGAACTGCAAGCCGTAGCCGTACTGCGCGAGGAAGTGCCAGCCGGCCGCGTTGAACTTCTCCTGAAGCAGGTCGGTCGCGCCGTTCTGCCGCTGCTCGCTGGGCGGGACGGTGGCGAGCTGTAGCGCATCGGCCTCGGCCATGATGCCCCGGTAATAGGCCGGCGGCAGGCCGGCGATGTCGATCACGCCCTCGCTCAAGGCGTTGGGCATCTCGCGGCTAGGAATAGCTTCGGGTCCGAGCACCGGGTCGATGCGCACCAGGTCCTTGCCGTCCTCGTTGACCAGCGCCACGAAGTCGTTGAACATCGCGCGGAACAAGGACTTGTCCGACTTGATGAACATCGCGCCCTTGAGCACCGCCTCCTCCGCGGAGGCGGTACCGACACCGCCGCTCAGCGCGATCATCAAGGCGGCAAAAACGAGCTTACGCTTCCCCATCAATTCCTCCCAGCATCACGTTTTCCCTCCAGGCCAAGCCATTTCCGGCCGCCGGCCGCCCTTTCCGAATCCCTTGGCGGCTGCATTCGACCCTCGGCAAGGCGCTAGCCTGTGCCGGCCCGACCCGGGGTGTCAATAACGAAGGCTATTCGCTGTTACGTCGCGATGGTTGCATCCAGCCCCTAGAGCGCGGATTTCACGGCGGAATCGCCAAAGCTTCGCCCAGGCCAGCCGCGGCTCACGGCACGGCGATGACCGAAGAAAATTCTCGGCCGAGCACGATTCTGCTTCCCTTCGCGGGTTGAAAACGCAGGATGACGGGCGTGGCTTCGAGGTAATCGGATCCGATCGGGGACCATCATCCTACGCGCCAGGGTAGCGACGAGCCGGCGCTGGCGGAGCGGACGATGACAAGGGCAAAGACGAATGATGGCGCAGGTCAAGAAGCAGGAAGTCGAGAACGCGATCCTCGATGCCGCCTACGGACTGTTCCGCGAAAAGGGCTACAACAGCACGTCGGTGGCGGAGATCGCCCAGGCGGCTGGGGTCTCGCCCTCGAACATCTACGTCTATTTTTGCTCGAAGCTGGAGATCCTCTACGCCATCTACGACCCTTGGCTGCGCGAGAGGCTGACGGCGCTCGAGCGTGAGCTGGAAGCCATCGGCGAGCCCGAGGAGCGGTTGCGCCACGTCTTCCGCACGCTCTGGCACAGCATCCCGGCTGAGAACAACGGCTTCGCCAACAACCTGATGCAGGCGCTGTCGAGCGCCTCCAACGACGAGGGCTACAGCCGCGAGCTCCTGCTCTGGGCGGAGAACCGCATCTCGGCCATGATCCGCAGCTCCCTGCCGAGCAAGCGCCGGCAGCTCGCCGATGAGTCGCTTCTGGCCCATGTGATCTTCATGGCCTTCGACGGATTCGTGATGAACCACGGGTTCCACGGGCCGTCGCGGCGCATCGAAGCGATCATCGAGTTGATGGTCTCGCTCCTTCTGGGAAAGCTGCCAGCCGGCACGGCCAGTCCCAAGTCCGTAGGCTGACAAACGGCATTGCGGCCATGCCAGCCGTGCCGCGCGCGGGAATAATGATGGCAATTCGTTATTGACAGCGCGCTTGGTCAAGTCGTTTCATGGCGGTGAAATGATCGGCGTGCCTAGGACCGTGCCTGGATCAAGCGACAGAGGAGGCGAGTTGTGATTCCCGCAGCGCTGCGCGTGCAGGAGGTCAATCCGCAAAAGCTGGCATTGCTCTACCGAAAGCAGTTCGAGCTGTGCCGCGTCCGCGATGGCGAGACGATCGCCTGCATCAGCGATCTCTCGACACGCCGCGAGTACATCCAAGCCGCCTTCGCCGCGGCCGAAGATCTGGGCGCCGACATCTACGAGATGTGCGTGAACTCCATCCCCTCCTGGACCAAGGTGGGCGTGCCGACGGTGGGCAAGTGCAAAGGCACGCTCGACGCCGCCAAGGCGGCCGACATCATCGTCGTCTTCCACGTGCCGCTGTTCACGAGCTGGCTGAAAGACGTGATGGGCGGCGGCACGCGCGTGCTGATGATCATCGACGCGCCCGACGACCTCGAGCAGCTCATGTCGCCGCCGGGCCTCAAGGAGGCGATGAAGTACGCCCACGAACGCTACGAGAAGACGAAGGAGGTGCGCGTGATCTCCGAGCACGGCACCGATCTCACCTGGAAGTGCGGCGAGTATCCGGTGATGACGCAGTGGGGCTATGCGGACGAGCCCGGCCATTTCGATCACTGGGGCGGCGGCCACATCCACACCTTCCCGAACGAGGGTAGCGCCAACGGCACCGTCGCCTTCGCGCCCGGCGACATCGTGATCCTGCCCTACTGCCGCTACGTCCAGGACGAGGTCCGCGTCGAGGTCCGCGACGGCTTCATCCGGGAGATCGAGGGCGGCCTCGACGCGAAGCTGATGCGCGACTGGCTCGAGGACAACAAGGAGAATCCGGACGACCTCGACCCCTACGCGATCTCGCATCTGGGCTGGGGCATGAACCCGCAGGCGCTGTGGTACTCCATCGCCCTGAACGGCGACGAGCCCGAGCGCAGCCGCGCCGCGGCACGGACCTTCCCCGGCAACTTCCTCTTCTCGACCGGGCCCAACACGCAGGGCGGCGGCAAGCGGACGACGCGGGGTCACTACGACGTGCCGATGCGCGACTGCACGGTGATCCTGGACAACGACGTCATCATCGAGAAGGGCCGGATCGTCGACGAGCGCATGGTCGTCGAGCGTGTACGGACCGTCTGAGTCGCGTTCCTCGCAGCAATCGCCATGAAGATCGAGGACGGCTTCACCGTCGCTGCGCCGATCGAGCGTGTCTGGGCCTGCATCACGGACCCCGACATCGTCGCCCCTTGCGTGCCCGGCTGCCAGTCTGTCGAGGCGATCAGCCCGACCGCCTACAAGGCCCAAGTCCAAATCGCGGTCGGCCCCATCAAGGCGAAGTTCAATCTCGACGTCGAGCTGGTCGAGGAAAGCCCGCCGAACGAGCTCCGCTCGCGCACGCGCGGCGAGGAAGGCTCCCGGGCGAGCATCGTCAGCGCCGAGAACCTGCTCAGGCTTGCACCGGCCGAAGACGGCGGGACGGAGGTCACCTACAGCTCGGAGGTCTCGGTCGTCGGCCGGCTCGGCAAGTTCGGCTTGGGCGTGATGAAGAAGAAGGCGCAAACGCTCGGCCAGCAGTTTGCAGAGAATTTCCGTCAGAAAGTCGAGGAAGAGACGAACGGCGCTGACGAGGCGGCCGTTCACGTCGCCGATGCGGAACGCTGACGGGTCCGCTCCGGCGCCCATAGATCCATGACCATGGGCAATGACGGGTAGGGAAATCTAGGAACCAGGCGATGCAGCCCGACGCCTATCCACCGCAAGAACCCTTCACGGAGATCGGCGCCAAGTACCACGCGGAGGTCATGCGGCGCGGAGCCGGAATCGCGGGCGAAGAGGTCGTCCATGGCAGCGATCCCTACCAGAGCCTCTGCGTCTTTCCCGCGCCGGCGCCCTCGGGCGAGGTCCTGGCCGTCATGCATGGCGGCGGCTGGACCAACGGCTACAAGGAGTGGATGGCCTTCATGGCGCCGGCCTTCACGGCCGCCGGCATCACCTTCGTGAGCCTCGGCTATCGCCTCGCGCCCCGTCACGTCTTCCCCGCGGGCTTCGAGGATGCGCTCGACGGCGTTCGTTGGATCCACGAGAACATCGCGCGCTACGGCGGCGATCCGGGGCGGATCTTCGTCGGCGGCCATTCCGCCGGCGGTCACTACGCCGCCTTGATGGCCTTGCGCGACGACTGGCAGGCACCGCGAGGCCTGCCGGAAGATATCATCCGCGGCGCGCTGCCGATCTCCGGCACCTACTGGTTCGGCGCCGATTCCGGCCTGTCGATGCGCCCGCGCTTCCTCGGACCGGAAGAAGCCGCCATGGAAGAACCGGCCTCGCCGATGTCCTGGCTGCACAGGGGCGCGCCGTCCTTCCATATCGCTTACGGGTCCGAGGACTTCCCGCATCTCGTCCGACAGGCGGAGGCTTTCGATGCCAAGCTGCGGCATCATGGCGTCGACGTCGAGGTGCTGGTGCTCGAGGGCTGCAACCACCTCTCGGCCAGCTACGCCAGCGGCGACCCCGACGGGCCCTATGTCGCCGCGGCCGTTGCATGGATGCGAGGCCGCTGAAGTCTTGCGGCTGTCTGACTGAGTGCGAACCTGCAAACGACGTCGGCTTTTCGGCGCTCCGCGCCAGCCCCCCTCCCGGCGCTACGCGCCGACCTCCCCCTCAAGGGGGGAGGCGAAATTAAAGCGGTATCGGTCGATTCCCTCCCCCCTTGAGGGGGAGGGTTAGGGTGGGGGGCGTCCGCGAAGCGGACAAAAGAAATAAGCAACGTCTGAGAATTCGACGATCTCAAGCCAAGGAGCCGCCTTCCCCCTCCCCGCCTACATGAACGCCGGGCGAAGCCGCTCCATCGCCTCGCCCAAGCGTGCAGCATCGTTGCAGGTGCAGATGCGCAGGAAGTCCTCGTCGCCGAAGGCGAAGCCGGGCGCGAGCCCGACTCCGGTGCGCTCGAGGATGTCGCCGCAGGCCGCCCGCGAATCCGCCATGCCTTCGACCCGAAAGTAGACGTACATGGCCCCCTCGGGCCGCCACAGGCCTTTGACCTTCGGCAGATTCTCCAAGGCATCGCAAACGATATCCCGCCCCCGCCGGCAGCGCTCGACCACCGTCTCGACGAAGGGCTCGCCCTCATCGATCGCCGTCTTGCCGGCGTGCTGCAGAAAGGTTGCCACGCCGCTGGTGTTGTATTGCACGAGCATCGCGAGCGTATCCGCGCAGGAAGGCGGGTGCGTCAGCCAGCCCAGGCGCCAGCCGGTCATACACCAGGCCTTGGCGAAGCTGTTGGCGACCAGGACCAGGTCCTCCGGCTCCGCCAGGTCCAGCAGCGAGGGTGCCGCCGCGCGGCCGAAGTGGAAGCGGGTGTAGACCTCGTCCGCCAACACCCAGACGCCCCGCCGGCGGCAGATCTCCAGGATCGCCGCCATCGTATCGGCCGGCATGACCCAGCCGGTGGGGTTGCCGGGGGTGGCGAAGTAGACCGCCTTGGTGCGCCCGTCCATGGCGGCCTCGAGCGCTTCCGGGTCGACGACCCAGCCACGCTCGCCCAGGGTCATCCGCACGCTGCGCCGCGCGGCTCCCATGGTATGCAGCGCGCCGCCGATGTTGGGCCAGACCGGATCGATGGTGACGACATTGTCGCCGGCATCCACGATCATCTGGATCGACAGCATGAGAGCGGCCATACCGCCGGGCGTCACGGTCACGCGCTCGGCCGCCACCGGCTTGGCGTACAGCCGCGACATGTAGGCGGCGAGCGTCTCGCGCAGCTCCGGGATACCGTTCTGATGGGTGTAGAAGGTATGGCCGGCCTTGAGGGCCGCATGGGCCGAGTCGTTGATGAAATCCGGCGTCGTCAGGTCGCCCTCGCCGAACCACAGCGCGATGATGTCCGACCGCCCGAAGCCCCGCTTGGCGATGTCGGCGATGTTCTGCAGCGGCAGATTGCGCATGCTCTCGCGCATGTGGTCGAAGCCGTGCCGGTCCGGTGCCAATAGCTCATTCATGGATGCGTATCGCTATGCTCTGAACGTCGTTGCGGGGCGGGTCGCTGGCCTTGCGGATGATGTTGCCCATCCACAAGCGGATCGGTCAAACCCAAAAACGAACGCTACTTTCTTTTGGACCTGCATTCGATGTAAGCTTTGTGCGCAAAGGACTTGGATAAGTTCGGGACAGGGTGGCGCTCGGTGATCGAAGTTGAGGGCGTGGTGATGTCGTTCGGCGGCTTCACCGCCGTGAACGACTGCACGCTCAGCGTCGAGGCGGGCTCGATCACGGGCCTGATCGGGCCCAACGGCGCCGGCAAGACCACCCTGTTCAACATCATCGGCGGCGCCAGCGCGCCGACCCGCGGCGAGGTGCGGCTCAACGGTCGTAAGGTCACCGGGATGAAGCCGCACGCGCTGGTCGCGCTCGGCCTCGTGCGGACCTTTCAGATACCGAAGGAGTTCTCCAGCCTCACCGTTCTCGAGAACTTGATGGTGCCGCCGCCGGGCCAAAGCGGCGCGCGGCTCTGGGCGGCTTGGCTACGCCGTTCGGCGGTCGAGCGCGAGGAGGTCGCGCTGCGTGACCAGGCCGAGGAAGTGCTCGACTTCCTAGGGCTGTCGCACCTCGCCACGGAGCGTGCGGGCGCGCTCTCGGGCGGCCAGAAGAAGCTCCTCGAACTCGGCCGCGCGATGATGTCGGGGGCCAAGACGGTGCTGCTGGACGAGCCGGCCGCCGGCGTCAACCGCACGCTCATGCGCGCGCTCTGCGAGCGGATCGCGACGCTGAGGGCCGAGCAAGGCTACACCTTCTTCCTGATCGAGCACGACATGAACGTCGTCGCCGAGCTTTGCGACACCGTCATCGTCATGGCGCACGGCCAGGTCCTCACCCAGGGCCCGCTGGCGGAGATCAGAAGCCGGCCGGAGGTCGTCGAGGCCTATCTCGGCACCCGGCAGGCGGCGGCCCTCGGCGGGCAGGCGGTCGCGGCCCAAGGGGGCGCGCCCGCGGCATGAGCCTGCTCTCGGCGATGGACCTGCACGGCGGCTACGGCGGCGATGACGTGCTGCGCGGCGTCTCGCTGCGGGTCGACGATAACGAGATCGTGGTGATCGTCGGCCCCAACGGGGCCGGCAAGTCGACCGCCATGAAGGCCCTGTTCGGCTTCGTGCGCCTGCGCCGCGGCACGGTGTCCTTCGGCGGAAGCGACATCACCAACCTGCCGCCGGAGGAGATCTCGGCCCTCGGCCTCGGCTACGTGCCGCAGGAGCGCAACGTCTTTCCGAACCTCACCATCGAAGAGAACCTGGAGATGGGCGTGATCCGCCGGCCCGCCGGCAAGCGGCAGGCGATGGATCGCGTCTTCACGCTGTTTCCGCCGCTCGCGGAGCGCCGCAAGGCCATGGCCGGCGTCCTGTCGGGCGGACAGCGCCAGATGCTGGCGATCGGGCGGGCGCTCATGATCCAGCCCAAGCTGTTGATGCTGGACGAGCCGACGGCCGGCCTGTCGCCGCTCTTCATCGATCAGATGTTCGAGCAGGTCGGCGCCATTCACCGCGCCGGCGTCAGTATCCTGATGGTCGAGCAGAACGCCCGCCAGGCCTTGGAGATCGCGACGCGCGGCTACGTTCTCGTCGGCGGCGCGGACCGCTACGAGGGACCGGGACCGGCACTGCTGGCCGACCGCGAGGTCGTCCAGTCGTTCCTGGGCGGATAGAGGCTGCCCCGGCGATGCTCGAGTTCGTGAACTTCTATCTGATCCCCGGCGTCGTCATCGGCTGCATCTACGCGCTGGGCGCCATCGGTATCTCGCTGATCTTCGCGATCCTGCGCGTGCCGCACCTGGCGCATGGCGACATGATGATGGTCGGCGCCTACTGCGCCCTCGCCGTCGTGACGATCGCCGGCGCCTCGCCCTACCTCGCGCTGCCGGCGGCGATGGCAGCGACGGCCGGCCTCGCCGTTCTCACCGACCGCCTGTTCTACCGGCCGCTCAGACGCGTGCGCACCGTGATGGTCATCATCGCCTCCTTCGGCGTCGCGCTGATGTTCCGCTCGCTGGTGATGCTGCTCTGGGGCCCGCAGATGCAGACCTATCAGACGGGCATCCAGCGTCCGCTCGTCATCGAGGGCCTTCGCCTGGCGGAGAAGCACATCTTCATCGTGCTGGCCACGCTGGCGCTCGGGGTCGCCCTGCACCTCTTCCTCACCCGAACGACGGCCGGCAAGTCCATGCGGGCGGTCAGCGACGATCCCGATCTCGCGCGCGTCTGCGGCATCCGGCCGGAGCGCGTGATCCTGTGGATGTGGGTAGTGGCCGCTGCGCTCTGCGCGGCGGCCGGCGTGTTCCTTGGGCTCGACACGCAGCTCATCCCCCTGATGGGCTTCAACCTGCTGCTGCCGATGTTCGCCGCCGCCATCCTCGGCGGCATCGGCCGGCCCTACGGCGCGATCCTGGGCGGGCTGGTTATCGGCCTGGCCGAGGAGATCGCCACCTATCCCCTCTTCGGCGAGCCGCTCGTGCCGCCGACCTACAAGTCGGCCGTGGCTTTCACGATCATGGTGCTGATGCTGCTGTGGCGGCCGACCGGCCTGCTCAAGGGAAGGGTTCTCTAGTCATGGACGGTGGGCTCGGCCTTCTGCTCTACGCCGTCGGGCTGCTGACGATGGGCGGGATCTACGCGATCCTGGCCTTGGGGCTGAACATCCAGTGGGGCTTCACCGGCCTGTTCAACCTGGGCATCGCGGGCTTCTTCGCGGTCGGCGCCTACGCCTCGGCGATCCTCACCGCACGCCCGGCGGAGACCCATCTCGGCGGCTTCGACCTGCCGGTTCCGCTCGGGCTGGCGGCGGCCGCGCTCGCCTCCGGCGTCATCGCCTGGCTGATCGGGCGCCTCACGCTGGCGCTGAAGGCCGACTACCTGGCGATCGCCACCATCGGCATCGCCGAGATCCTGCGGCTGATCCTGAAGAACGAGCAGGCCCTGACCAACGGCGCGATCGGCGTCTCGCACATTCCGCGGCCCTTCGAGGGCCTGACCCGCCCCTGGGACGAGATCGCTTTCCTGGCGCTCGTCGCGGGCATCGTGATCGCGCTCTACTGGGCCCTCGAACGCGCCCGCCGCTCGCCCTGGGGCCGGATCATGCGGGCGATCCGCGACAACGAGGAGAGCGCCGAGGCCGCCGGCAAAGACACCTTCGCCTTCAAGCTCGAGGCCTTCACGCTCGGCGGACTCGTCATGGGGCTCGCCGGCGGCGTCTACGCCCACTACGTCAAGTTCATCTCGCCCGAAGCCTTCGAGCCGCTGATGTCCACCTTCATCGTCTGGGTGATGCTCGTGCTCGGCGGCAGCGGCAACAACAAGGGGGCGATCCTGGGCGCGCTCGTGGTCTGGACGCTCTGGTCGGCCACCGAGATCCTGACCAGCCAGCTTCCGCTGGAGTGGAGCACGCGCGCAGCCTACATCCGGGTGTTCCTGATCGGCCTGGTGCTCCAGATCATTCTCCAGCGCGCGCCGCACGGCCTGCTGCGCGAGCGGCCCCCGCCCCCGCCGCGGCCTTCCCGGTCCGGATAAGGGCGCCCGTCACCGGGCGCCCCTTCCGCTACGGCAGGATCACTTCCTTGGTGACGAAATCGCCGCCCTTGACCTCGAACACGCCGACCGTGCCGTCGACATCGCCGGCCGCATCGAAGTCATGCGGGCCGGCGGCGCCCGTGTAGTCGATCTCCTTGCCGTCGGCGATCAGGCCGCGCGCCTTCTCCCACTCCCCCGGCAGCACGGTCTCGCCCGGTGGGCCGGCGACGGCGCGCAGCGCGTCGCGCACCGCGGTCCTGTCGGTCGAGCCCGCCTGCTGGATCGCCAGGGCGATGAGCATGGTGCTGTCGTAGGTCTCGCGCACGAAGAGGCTGTCGGTCGCGTGCTCCGAGAAGGCCTCGTAGGCGGCATTGAAGCGCTTCAGGGCGTCGGTCGCCGGTGGCGCCTCCGGCGCGACGCCGATCGCGCCCTCGAGGTTCTCGCCGCCGATCTCGTCGATCACGCTTTGCTCCTTCATGCCATCGGTCAGCACGAAGCGCTCGAAGAAGCCGTTCTCCAGGGACTGACGCAGAATGGTCGTGCCGCCGTCCGCCGGATAGGCGATCAGCACCAGAGCCTCGGCCTCGCCCGCCAGGGACGCGAGCTCGCCGCGATAAGAGGCCTTGGCCGGCTCGAAGGCCGCGTCGGCCACGATCGTGCCGCCCTGCTCGGCGAAGCGCTGACGGAAAGTCTCAGCCAGGCCGACGCCGTAGTCGTTGTTGAGATACATGAGTGCGGCCGACTTGATGTCGTGCTTCAGCGTGACATCGGCCAGCACCTTGCCGACATAGGCATCGCTCGCGACCGTGCGGAAGACGAAGTCCTTATCGTCCAGCGTGGTGAGCGCCGGCGAGGTCGCGGTCGGCGCGACATGGGGCACGCCGTTGGGAATGGTCACGCTGTTGGCCGCGGCCAGCACCTGGCTGGATCCGAGCGGACCCAGCATCGCCGCGATGTTCTCGACCGAGACGAGCTTCTGCGCGGCATCGACCGCGGCTTGCGGGTTCGTCTTGTCGTCGAGAATGGACAGCTCGAGCTGCTGGCCGTCGAGGATGCCCCCGCCTTGATTGACCTCTTGCACCGCCAAGCGGGCCGCATCGACGAGCGAGGGCGAATAGGGCGCTAGCCCGCCGGTCAGCCCGAAGCTGCCTCCGATCTTCACCTCCTGCGCCTGCGCCGCGACCGCGCCCAAGGCGATGCCAAGCGTGGCCGCGACCGCAGATCGCAGGTTCCTGTTCACCACCGTTAACCCAAGCATTTCCGCAACTCTCATCATCACCTTCACCCCTGATTCCGCGTCTCACATCCCAATCAGCAGGGAATAATGAATGCTATACGGAATTGATTGACAGCGCAATTGAGGCCGCCGGGTCGAACGCAGAACCCTGAGGCCCGCGGAAACAGGAGCCGGCGCCGAGAGACCATCTGCACAAATCCATTGACAGCGGTCGGACTCTGCTATTATACCAAATATCGATACACATGTGCTGATATACAGCACATCAAACGAACTGGGAGCGCACCGATGACCAAGACTCTCAAACTGCTATCCGCCGCGCTGGCTTGCGCCCTGGCCCTGCCGAGCGCCGCGACGGCCGGCGAAAGCAAGACGGTCAAGACGATCAAGGAACGTGGAACGATGCTGTGCAGCGGCCACAACGGCAGCTACTTCGGCTTCGTCGAGGTCAACGACAAGAACGAGTGGAAAGGTCTGGACATCGACCTCTGCCGCGCCATGACCACCGCGATTCTCGGCGACCCCAACAAGGCGCAGATCGTCCCGCTGAGCTGGGCGCAGCGCTTTCCCGCGCTGCAGTCGGGCGACGTCGACATCATCATCAAGGCGACCGGCTGGACCATGGGCCGCGACACAGAGCTCGGCCTGCAGTTCAGCCTGCCCTACTTCTTCGGCGGCGCCCAGTTGATGGCCCACGCCGACCTCGGCGTTACCGAAGCCAAGGAGCTCGAGGGTGGTACGGTCTGCGTCGAGGCGGGGACGACCATCGAGCGGATCGTCGCCGACTACATGAAGACCATAAACGTCGAGCACACCATGGTGTCCTACGAGAAGGCGGCGGAGCTGCGCGCGGCCTACTTGGCAAACCGCTGTGACGCCTTCGCGGCCTGGGGGCCCTTCCTGGCGGTGCTCCGCGCGACCGAGATCGACAACCCCAACCAGCACGTCATCCTGAGCGATCAGCTATCGAGCGAGCCGATCGCGGCGGCGATGCGCCAGGGTGACGAGGACTTCGTCGACCTTGCGAACTGGATGATCGCGGCCCTGCTCCTCGCCGAGGAACACGGCGTGACCAAGGCCATTGTCAACGAGGTCGCCGCCAATCCGCCGAACCCGACCGTCGCCCGCCTGCTCGGCAGCACCCCGGGCATCGGCGAGCGCGTCGGGCTGCGCGACACCTGGGCGCGGGAGATGATCGCGGCCGTCGGCAACTTCGAAGAGATCTACCACCGCAATCTCGGCAAGGACTCTCCCTACAAGCTCGAGCGGGGCTTGAACAATCTCTGGAGCCACGGCGGCTTGCTCTACGCGCCGATGCTCGACTGAGCCCGAGACCGTTTGAGTGAGGCCACCTTCGGGTGGCCTCACCGCCGAAGGGGGGACAGATGGTCGAGATGGCAGCAGCACCGCCGAAACGGCTCGATGTCCGAGGCCTCGTCGTTCAAGCGGTCTTCCTAACGGTGGTCGTGATCGTCATCGTCAGTGCGATCTCCAGTGCCCGCACCAACTTGGACACGATGGGCCTGTCCAGCGGCTTCGCCTTCCTGGATCGGGCGACCGGCTGGTCCTACTCCTTCTCGCTGATCGATCACTCGATCGACGACAGCTACCGCAAGACCCTGTTCATCGGGTTCC
>JAKSDN010001382.1 GCA_022360075.1 Kiloniellales bacterium
GCTTTGCGCCGAATTCGCCATGGCCTCTATATCTCCTCGACCGCCCGCTTCCTCTTGTCCGACCGGCGCCCGGGTTGGCCCTTCGACAAGCCGGCCAACCTCGTGCATCGGCTGCTCCTGCTCGCCGAGCTCGCGGCCGGCCGGCCGGCCCGCTTCGACGGCGTCCGCCTGCCGGTTCCGATCGAGCTCGTCCGAAGAGCGGCGCAGGCCTTGCCCGATGGTCCGCGTTATCTTGGCCTCGCGCCCGGGGCCGGCCGTCGGATCAAGTGCTGGCCGCTCGAGCGCTTCATCGAGGTGGCGCGGTGGCACGCGGCTCGGGGCGGTGTGCCGGTCTTCCTGATCGGCCCGGCCGAGCTCGAGTGGCAGCCCGAGGTCCGGGACGCCGTGCCCGAGGCGCTCTTTCCGCTCCAGGACGACGCCTTCACCGAAGGCGAGCTCTCGCCGATCAAGACCATCGCCCTGTCGGGAAGACTGACCGCGGCCGTGACCAACGACAGTGGCGTCGGCCACATGCTCGCCGCCGCCGACATCCCTCTCCTGACCCTCTTCGGGCCGACCAACTCGGAGAAATTCCGGCCGATCATCAGCCGCGGCGAGGTCTTGAGCGCGCAGGCCCACGGCAGCGAGGACATGGCCACGATCGCGACCGCCGACGTGATCGAGCGGGCCGCGGTGCTGCTGCAGGCATGACGCCGAATCTCGCTTTTCATCCTCGGGCTTGACCCGAGGGTCCATTGGGGTGCAAGGCCGGGACCCGACCAGCAATGGCCTGGCGGTCCGGCAACACCCATGGATGCTCGGGTCAAGCCCGAGCATCACAGTTGGGCGGGTATGAGCGATGTGGTACGGCTGCGGCCTTCATGCCTTAAGCGTTGGGTGCCAGGTTCTCCAGGAACTGCTCGGCGCAGCGGCGCCAGGAGAAGCCGAGGGCGTAGTCGCGGCAGCGCTCGCGCGGGATCTCCAGCGCGCGGGTCGCGGCGGCAGCGAGATCCTCGTCAAGCACGCCGAC
>JAKSDN010001411.1 GCA_022360075.1 Kiloniellales bacterium
CCTTGGCGCCCCTCTTGCCATTCTTGCGGCGGCGAATGCGTTCGCCGGACCGGGTCGGCGGTCAGCCGGTGATGTGAGAAGCCGCGGTCCCGAAACAAGAACGACGATGGGGGCGATCATGACGTACGTGGTTGTCGGCGCCGGGCCGGCGGGTGTGGTGGCCGCGGAGACGCTGCGCAAGGCCGCTCCGACGGCCGAGGTCGTTCTGATCGGCGACGAGCCGGAGCCGCCCTATTCGCGGATGGCGATTCCCTACTTCCTGACCGGCATGATCGGCGAGGGAGGGACCTATCTGCGCAAGACGGACGGGCATTACGAAGAGGCGAAGATCCGCTACCTCCAGGGCCGGGTGGCCAAGGTCACGCCCAGCAGCAAGACGCTCATGCTGGAGGACGGAACCGGTCAAGCCTACGACAAGCTGCTGATCGCGACGGGCGCCAGCCCGATCAAGCCGCCGATCGAAGGCCTGGACCTGCCCGGCGTGCACCACTGCTGGACCCTGGAGGATGCCCGCAACATCGTCCAGCTCGCGGCCAACGGCAGCAACGTGGTCCTGATCGGCGCCGGCTTCATCGGCTGCATCATCCTGGAGTCCCTGGTCGAGCGTGGGGTGAAGCTGACCGTCGTCGAGGCCGAAGATCGCATGGTGCCGCGCATGGCGGATCAAACGACCGGTGGACTGATAAAGAAATGGTGTGAATCCAAAGGCATCACTGTCAAGACTTCGACCAAGGTGACAAGCGTTGGAAACGGCGGTCAAGACGGCCTGACGGTCACTTTCGACAACGGCGAGAGCGCGCCGGCATCACTCGTCGTGGTCGCGGCCGGGGTGCGCTCCAACACCGCTTTCCTGGCCGACAGCGGCATTCAGGTCGAAGACGGCATCATCGTCGATCAGCACCTGCAATCCTCGGTGCCGGACATCTATGCCGCCGGCGATTGCGCCCAGTCCCGCGACTTCTCGACAAACGGCTGGGCCGTGCATGCGATCCAGCCCACAGCCGTCGATCACGGCCGTCTGGCGGCGCTGAACATGGCCGGCAAGGAGGCGGAGTTCAACGGCAGTCTCACCATGAACGTGCTCGACACTGCCGGTCTGATCTCGGCCAGCTTCGGCGCCTGGGACGGTGTAGAGGGTGGCGAAAGTGCCCAGAGCTTGGACGAAGAGCGCTTCCGCTACATGCGGCTGGAGTTCGACGGCGACGTCTTGGTCGGCGCCCTCAGCCTCGGCCGCACCGATCATATCGGCGTCTTGCGCGGCCTGATCCAGACCCGCGTGCATCTCGGTGCTTGGAAGGACAAGCTCAAGCGCGACCCGCATCTGATCACCGAGGCCTATGTCGCCTGCACGCAGTGAGCCATTGCGCGTCGCCGCGCGACTTCCTTCGCGCCCTACTCCGAATTCGGCCGTCGGGTTCTCCCGGACCCTAGGCGGCAAGCCTATATCAGTCTTGTGAACTTCGGGCGCCCCGGCTTTATCCGCCGCAAGCCCAGTCGTTAGGGAGGACGACCCATGCCCAGCGTTTCGATGACCGTGAACGGTCAGGCGGTCTCGCGTGATGTCGAGGCCCGCACCCTGCTCGTTCAATATCTGCGCGACCAACTCGGTCTCACCGGGACCCATGTCGGTTGCGATACCAGCCAGTGCGGCGCCTGCGTCGTGCACGTCAATGGCGAGTCGGTGAAATCCTGCACGCTGCTCGCCGCCCAGGCCGAAGGGGCCGAGGTCAAGACCATCGAAGGCATGGCCAGCAATGGCACGCTGCATCCTCTCCAAGAGGCGTTCCGAGAGCACCACGGATTGCAATGCGGCTTCTGTACGCCGGGCATGATCATGAGCGCGGCGGATCTGCTTCAGAAGAACCCGAGCCCGAGCGAGGGCGAGATCCGCGAATGGCTGGAAGGCAACCTCTGCCGCTGCACCGGCTATCACAACATCGTCAAGGCAATCCAGGCCGCCGCTGGCCAGATGGGAGGCTGAGAGCATGCCGGAAGGAACGGGAATCGGCGCGAGAATTCCGCGCAAGGAAGACCAGCGCTTCATCACCGGGAAGGGCCGCTACACCGATGACATCAACCTGCCGGGCCAGCTCTATGCCGCCTTCGCGCGCTCGCCCCACGCCCACGCTACGATCAAGAGCCTCGACGTCGAAGCCGCCAAGTCGGCGCCGGGCGTGGTCGCGGTCTACACCGGGCCTGACCTGGAAACCGCCGGCGTCGGCGGGCTGATCTGCGGCTGGGTGGTTACTCAGAAGAACGGCGAGCCGCACAAGGCACCGAAGCATCCCGTGATCGCCGTCGGCAAGGTCCGCCATGTCGGCGAGGCCGTGGCCATGGTGATCGCCGAGAGCCTCAGCCAGGCGCGAGACGCGGTCGAGCAGATCGAGGTCGACTACGAGCCCCTGACGCCGACCATCGACCTGGCCGCCACCTTCGAGTCCGGCGCCGCCCAGGTCCATGACGACGTGCCGAACAACACCTGCTACGACTGGGAGGTCGGCGACAAGGCGGCCGCCGATGCCGCCTTCGCCAAGGCGGCCCACGTCACCAAGCTCGACCTGATCCAGAACCGCCTGATCCCCAACGCCATCGAGCCGCGCGCGGCGCTCGGCAACTTCGACAGCGGGACCGGCGAGTTCACGCTCTACACGACGAGCCAGAACCCGCATGTGGCGCGCCTGATCTATGCGGCCTTCATCGGCATCGCGCCGGAGAACAAGCTGCGCGTCGTCGCGCCCGACGTGGGCGGCGGCTTTGGCTCCAAGATCTACGTCTACACCGAGGACACGGCTGTGCTCTGGGCCGCGGGGCAGGTCGGGCGGCCGGTCAAGTGGACCGCGGACCGCTCGGAGTCCTTCCTCGGCGACGCCCATGCCCGCGACCATGTCACCCACGCCGAGTTGGCATTGGACGAGAACAACAAGTTCATCGGCCTGCGCTGCCATACACTGGCCAACATGGGCGCCTATCTGCAGGTCTTCTCGACCTGCGTGCCGAGCTATCTCTACGCCTGCCTGCTGGCCGGGCAGTACAAGACCCCGGCGATCCACTGCGAGGTCAAGGCGGGCTTCACCAACACCGGTCCCGTCGATGCCTACCGCGGCGCCGGCCGGCCGGAGGCCACCTATGTGGTCGAGCGCCTGGTCGAGAAAGCCGCGCAGGAGCGTGGAATGGATCCGGCCGAGCTGCGGCGGATCAACTTCATCCAGCCCGAGGAGTTCCCTTACGAGACGCCGGTGCTGATGACTTATGACTCCGGCAACTTCCCGCTGCTGCTCGACAAGGCGCTGGGCCACATCAAGTACGACCAGTTCGCCGCCCGAAAGGCCGATTCGGAGAGCCGCGGCAAGCTGCGCGGCATCGGCTTTTCCTGCTTCATCGAGTCCTGCGGCCTCGGCCCCTCGCGCGTCATCGGCGCGCTGGGCGGCGGCGTCGGCCAGTGGGAATCGGCCAACATCAAGTTCAACCCGACCGGCAGCGTGACGCTCTTCACCGGCAGCCACAGCCACGGCCAGGGCCACGAGACGGTCTTCGCCCAGATCGTCTCCGATCGCCTCGGCGTGCCGCTCGAGAGTGTCGAGGTCGTGCACGGCGACACCGGCATCGTGCCCTTCGGCATGGGCAGCTACGGCTCGCGCTCGGGCCCGGTCGGCGGCGGCGCGATCGCCAAGGCGGCCGACAAGATCGTCGAGAAGGGCAAGAAGATCGCCGCGCACCTGCTCGAGGCCTCGGTCGAGGATATCGAGTACGACGGCGGCGTCTTCACGGTGGCCGGCACCGACCGCACCAAGACCATGGCCGAGATCGCCTTCGCCGCCTACGTGCCGCACAACTATCCGCTCGAGGAGCTGGAACCGGGGCTGGACGAAACCGGCTTCTTCGATCCGGTCAACTTCACCTTCCCCTCGGGGACGCACATCTGCGAGGTCGAGGTCGATCCGGACACCGGCATCGTCGATGTCGTCGACTGGGTCGCGGTCGACGACTTCGGCACCGTCATGAACCCGCTGGTCGTCGACGGCCAGGTGCACGGCGGCGTCGCCCAGGGCGTCGGCCAGGCGCTGCTGGAAGGCTGCGTCTACGATCCCGAGTCCGGGCAGCTCACCACCGGCTCCTACATGGACTACTGCATGCCGCGGGCCGACGACTTGCCCTCGATCCGCCTCGATGTCACCGACATCCCCTGCCCGCACAATCCGCTCGGGGCCAAGGGCTGCGGCGAGGCCGGCGCCATCGCCGCACCGGCGGCGGCGATGAACGCCGTGATCAACGCCATCGGCATCGACATCGACATGCCGGCAACGCCCGAGAAGGTCTGGCGCGCCCTGCAGGGCCGCAAGATGGCCGCCGAGTAAGGGAGAGAAACCCATGTACGACTTCACCTATCACCGCCCGGCGTCCCTTGACGCGGCCGCCGCCGCGCTCGGCGGCGCCGACGACGGCAAGCTCCTGGCCGGCGGCCAGACCCTGCTGCCCACGATGAAGCAGCGCCTCGCCAGCCCCTCGGACCTGATCGACCTCAAGGGCATCGCCGGGCTCGGCGGAATCTCCGATGACGGCGGCAGCCTGGTGATCGGGGCCACCACCAGCCACGCCGCGGTGGCGGCCGACGCCACGGTCAAGGCGAAGGTCCCCGCCCTCGCCCATCTGGCCGACGGCATCGGCGACGCCCAGGTCCGCAACGTCGGCACGATCGGCGGCTCGATCGCCAACAACGACCCGGCGGCCGACTATCCCGCCGGCCTGGTCGGGCTCGGGGCGACGGTGCGCACGAACAAGCGCGAGATCGCGGCCGACGACTTCTTCACCGGCCTGTTCGAGACGGCACTCGGCGAAGACGAGATCGTCACCGCGGTCGCCTTTCCGGTGCCCGACAAGGCCGGCTACGCCAAGTTCCCGAACCCGGCCTCGCGCTACGCCATCGTCGGGGTCATGGTGAGCCAGGGCCCGCAAGGCACGCGCGTCGCGGTCACCGGCGCCGGCCCCAGCGTGTTCCGCGCGAGCGCCATGGAAGAGGCGCTTGCCGGCAACTTCGCCGCCAGTGCCGTGGAGAGTGTCAGCGTGCCGGCCGACGGCCTGAACGCGGACATCCACGCCAGCGCGGAGTACCGGGCGCACCTGGTCACGGTAATGGCGAAGCGCGCGGTGGCCGCGGCTGGGGGATGACGTTTCAGTCATCGCTTCCGCGAGCCCGCCCCACTCTCATGTGTCACCCTCGGGCTTGACCCGAGGGTCCATTGGGGTCCGAGTCTCGGACCTCGATGGATTGCCGGGTCAAGCCCGGCAATGACACTATGAGGGGGTCGCGGTCCTAAGCTATTCCATAGAGGAAGGTTGATTCGACGGCCACCTGAGTCGAGTCCATCCGCCAACCTAAAAGGGTATCGGCGGGCGGTAGCCAGTCGTGCGACAAAGCGGGGACATCAATCATGAGCGACAGCAAGGTCGCCATCGTCGGGGCCGGGCTGATCGGTCGGGCCTGGGCCATCTCTTTCGCCCGCGGCGGCTGCTCGGTAACGCTCTTTGACCCAGTCGATGGCGCCGCCGAGGCGACACTAGAGGCAATACCGCCGCTGCTCGACGAGCTGGCGCGCAACGGCCTGCTCAGAAACCAGGAGCCAGGCGCGGTCGCTGAGCACCTGTCTGTCGCGGGAACGCTCGAGCAGGCGGTCGAAGGCGCGGTGCACGTCCAGGAGAACGCGCCCGAGGACCTCAAGATCAAGCGCGAGGTGACCGCCGCCATCGCCGCGGCCGCCGGTCCCGACTGTGTGATCGCCAGCTCCAGCTCGGCCTTCATGCCCTCCCTCTTCACCGAGGAAGTCGAGGGCCGGCATCGCTGCCTGGTCGGCCATCCGATCAACCCGCCTTATCTGGTGCCCGCCGTCGAAGTCTGCCCGGCGCCCTGGACCGCGCCCGAGACGGCCGCGCGCGCCGCCGCGCTCTACGAGGCGATCGGCCAGGCGCCGATCCGCATGGCGCGCGAGCTCGACGGCTTCATCATGAACCGCATGCAGGCGGCGCTGCTGCAAGAGGCCTTCCGGCTGGTGGCCGAGGGCTACGCCAGCGCCGAGGACGTCGACCGCGGCATCGGCCAGGGGCTCGGCCTGCGCTGGGCCTTCATGGGCCCTTTCGAGACCATCGACCTCAACGCGCCGGGCGGCATCCGCGATTACGTCGCGCGCTACGAGCCGCTCTGCCGGCGCCTGGCCGAGGGCCAGGGCCCGCCCTGCGACTGGAACACGGCCTTGGACGAGGGCATCGAGGCCGAGCGAACGGCGGCGCTGGATCGTGATAAGCTGGCCGAGCGCCAGGTCTGGCGCGACCGCCGGCTGATGGCGCTGGCGGCCCACAAGACCAAGGCCGACGACGAGATCGGCTCCTGACGGAGGGAAAGCTAGGCATGGCAAAGGCGCGAAAAGTCATCATCACCTGCGCGGTCACGGGCTCGATCCACACGCCCTCGATGTCGCCGCACCTGCCGGTGACGCCGGACGAGATCGCCCAGGCGGCGATCGCCGCGGCCGAGGAGGGGGCGACGATCCTGCACCTGCACGCGCGCGAGCCCGAGGACGGCCGGCCGACCCAGGACCCGGAGATGTTCCGGCGCTTCCTGCCGCGCATCAAGCAGTCCTGCGAGGCGGTCGTGAACATCACCACCGGTGGCGCGCCGAGCATGACCATCGAGCAGCGGCTGCAACCGGCCCTGCAGTGCAAGCCCGAGGTCGCCTCGCTCAACATGGGCTCGATGAACTTCGGGCTCTTCCCCATGCTCAACCGCTTCAAGGACCTGAAGCACGACTGGGAGCGCCAGCACCTGGAGAAGAGTCGCGATCTGGTGTTCAAGAACACCTTCCAGGATGTCGAGTACATATTGACGGCATGCAGCGACAACGGCACGCGCTTCGAGTTCGAGTGCTACGACATCTCGCACCTCTACAACCTGGCCCACTTCCTCGACCGCGGCCTGGTCAAGCCGCCGCTCTTCGTGCAGTCGGTCTTCGGCATCTTGGGCGGCATCGGCACCCATCCCGAAGACGTGCTGCACATGCGGCGCACGGCCGACCGCCTGTTCGGCAACGACTACGTCTGGTCGGTGCTCGGCGCCGGCCGCAGCCAGATCCCGATCGCCAGCATGTCGGCGGCCATGGGCGGCAACGTCCGCGTCGGCCTCGAGGACTCGCTCTGGGCCGGCCCCGGCAAGCTCGCCGAGTCCAACGCCCAGCAGGTGCG
>JAKSDN010000387.1 GCA_022360075.1 Kiloniellales bacterium
TCGGCCGGCTTGGCCAGATGGAAGGCGCCGGAAGCGATGAAGAGGCTGAAGTCGGTCTTCACCGCGCCGTGCTTGGTGGCGACCGTGGTGCCCTCGATCAGCGGCAGCAGGTCGCGCTGCACGCCCTCGCGGCTCACGTCGGCGCCCATGCGCTCGGAGCGCGCGGTGATCTTGTCGATCTCGTCGAGGAAGACGATGCCGTTCTGCTCGACCGCGGCGATCGCCTCGGCCGTGATGGTCTCCTGATCGAGCAGCTTGTCGCTCTCCTCCTGGAGCAGAAGATCGTTGGCCTCCTCGACTCTGAGCCGGCGCGCCTTGGTGCGGCTGCCGCCGAAGGCTTTGCCGAGCATCTCGTTCAGATTGATCATGCTCATCTGGCTGCCGGGCATGCCGGGGATGTCCATGGTCGGGAGCTGGAAGCCGGCGTTGTCGGCGACCTGAACCTCGACCTCGCGGTCGTCGAGCTCGCCATTGCGCAGCTTGCGCCGGAACGAGACGCGGGTCTCCTCGCGCGCGCCCTCGCCGACCAGGGCGTCGAGCAGGCGCTCTTCCGCGGCCAGCTCCGCCTTGGCCTTGACCTCCTTGCGCAGGCGTTCGCGGGTCATGTTGATGGCGATCTCGACCAGGTCGCGGACGATCTGCTCGACGTCGCGGCCGACGTAGCCGACCTCGGTGAACTTGGTCGCCTCGACCTTCAGGAAGGGCGCCTGGGCGAGCTTGGCCAGGCGACGGGCGATCTCGGTCTTGCCGACGCCGGTCGGGCCGATCATCAGGATGTTCTTCGGCAGCACCTCCTCGCGCAGCTCCTCGGGGAGCTGCCGGCGGCGCCAGCGGTTGCGCAGGGCGATGGCGACGGCGCGCTTGGCGTCACCTTGGCCGACGATGTAGCGGTCGAGTTCCGAAACGATCTCGCGCGGACTGAAGGCCGCGGCGCCCTCGCTGGGCTCGGCCTGGCTTTGAGCCGCACGGCTCAGGTCACGCGACTGCGACGCTTTCGAGGATGACAGAGTCATTGGTGTAAACGCAGATCCCGGCGGCGATGCTCATGGCCTTGCGGGCGACGCTCTCGGCGTCGAGGCCGTCCTGGTCGATCAGCGCCCGCGCCGCAGCGAGTGCATAGGACCCGCCGGAGCCGATCCCGATCAGACCGTCTTCCGGCTCCAGCACGTCGCCGGTCCCGGTCAGAACCAGCGAGGTGTTCGAATCGATGACCGCCATCATCGCCTCCAGGCGGCGTAGGTAGCGGTCGGTGCGCCAATCCTTGGCCATCTCGACGCAGGCCCGGGTCAACTGCCCGGGGTGGGTCTCGAGCTTGCCTTCGAGGCGCTCGAACAGCGTCAGCGCGTCGGCGGTCGCCCCGGCGAAACCGGCGACCACGTCGCCCTTGCCCAGGCGCCGGACCTTGCGCGCGTTCGACTTGATGATGGTCTGGCCGAGGCTCACCTGGCCGTCGCCGGCGATCACGGCGTGGTCGCCCTTGCGTACCGACAGGATGGTGGTGCCGTGCCAGAGGCCGGTATCTTGGTCAGGCATGGAGAGAGACATGGCCCATCCGGGAGTGCGCTTCAAGCCGCTTGTCTTTGCCGCCGGCGCGCACGGCTGGCCCCTTGCGCCGCTTCCTGCTAAAAGGCGCCGCCGCGCCCCGGTGGGCGCCGTGAACGAGGCCGAACACGGCCGGGAGGCTTCGATGCGCGAAGCGAGCGTCGAGCGCAACACCAAGGAGACCCGTATCGCCGCCAGCGTCCGGCTGGACGGCAGCGGCGACTACGCCGTGCAGACGGGGATCGGATTCCTCGACCATATGCTGGAGCAGCTCTCGCGGCACAGCTTGATCGACATCACGCTGAAGGCCGAGGGCGACCTGCACATCGACTATCACCACACGACCGAGGACACGGGCATCGCGCTCGGCCAGGCAGTGGCGCAGGCGCTGGGTGATCGACGCGGGATCGTGCGTTACGCCAACGTCCTGATTCCCATGGACGAGACCTTGACCCGTGTCGCCTTGGACGCATCCAACCGGCCCTACCTGGTTTGGCAGGTGGCGTTCAGCCGCGACAAGCTCGGCGAGATGGACACGGAGCTGTTCAAGGAATGGTTTCAGGCCTTCGCCCAGAACGCGGGCTTGACGCTGCATATCGAGACGCTCTATGGGGTCAACAACCACCATATTGCGGAATCCTGCTTCAAGGGCCTGGCGCGCGCGCTCCGGCGGGCGATCGAGATCGACCCGCGCGAGATGAATGCCGTGCCCTCGACCAAGGGATCGCTCTAGCCCTGCCCCGCCTTCGTCAGGAAGGTTGCACGTGACCGTCGCGGTTATCGACTATGGCTCCGGGAACCTGCGCTCCGCCGCCAAGGCGCTCGAGCGGGCGGCGCGCGAGCTTGGCCTGAAGAGCGAGATCAAGGTCACGGCCGAGGCCGAGGATCTGCGCGCGGCCGAGCGGATCGTCCTGCCGGGGGTCGGCGCCTTCGGCGATTGCCGGCGCGGTCTCGAGGCCTTGCCCGGCATGCGCGCGGCCTTGGAGGACGCGGTGATCGTGCGCGGCCTGCCCTTCCTGGGCATCTGCGTCGGCATGCAGCTCATGGCGAGCCGCGGCCTCGAGCACGGCGAGCATCCCGGCTTCGATTGGATCTCCGGCACCGTTGCCGCGCTCGATCCCAGCGATCCGGCGCTCAAGGTGCCGCACATGGGTTGGAACGAGCTGGAGCTGCTGAATGGCGGCCATCCGGTGTTGGCGGGCCTGAACGGTTCCTCCCATGTCTATTTCGTTCACGGCTTCGTCTTTCATGCCGACGATCCGGCGCGGGTGATCGGCCGGGTCGACTACGGCGGGCCGGTTGCCGCCGTGGTGGCGCGCGACAATCTGATCGGTACCCAGTTCCATCCCGAGAAGAGCCAGGCCGCGGGCCTGCGCCTGCTCGCGAATTTCCTCCAGTGGCGGCCA
>JAKSDN010001218.1 GCA_022360075.1 Kiloniellales bacterium
GCCCGGTGATGCGGAACATCAGGAAGATCGGGATGATGACCACGATCGGCGGCAGCATGCGCGTGGTCAGGATGATGAAGAGGTAGGTGTCGTTGCCGCGCAACGGATGGCGTGAGAAGCCGTAGGCGGCGAGCGTGCCGATGATCAGCGCCAGGATCACGCTGGTGCCCGCGATAAAGATCGAGTTGAAGAAGAACAGGCCGAAGCCGGTGTCGAAGGCCTGCTCGCCGGTCACCGAAGCGCGCGCGAAGACCCGGGTGAAGTTGTCCAGGGTCGGCGCGAAGAAGAACTTGGCCGGTGTGGCCAGCGCGTCGGGCCGGGTCTTGAAGGCGGTCAGGATGATCCAGAGCACGGGAAAGAAGTAGATCAGGCTGATCGCGCCCGCGAAGAGGCTCCAGCCCCAGCCGGCCTTGCCGATTTGTTTTTGTCTGGTCGCCATCAGGTCATCTCCGACTGGCGCTTGACCATGTGCAGGTAGAGGTTCGTGAGCACGATCACGACGAAGAGGATGATGTAGGCGAGCGCCGAGGACTGGCTGGTCCGGAAGAACTGGAAGGCCAGGCGATAGACGTAGACGGCGATGGTCTCGGTCGAGGAGCCGGGCCCGCCCTCGGTGATCAGATAGACGATGTCGAAGAGCTTGAAGGTCTCGATCGTGCGAAACAGGATCGCCAGCAGCAGCAGGCCCTTGATGTAGGGAAAGGTGATGGTCCAGAAACGCCGCCACCAGGAGGCGCGGTCGATCTCCGCCGCCTCGTAGAGGTATTTCGGCACGCTCACCAGGCCGGCCAGCACCAGCAGCATGACGAAGGGCGACCACATCCAGGCGTCGGCGATGATGATGCCGATCAGCGCGCCGGTCGGCGTCGAGAGCACGACGAAGGGCTCGCCGGTGAAGATGCCGATGAACTGGCTGACCAGACCGAAGGTCGGCTCGTAGAACAGCTTGAAGAAGACGCCGACCGCAACGAAGGAGAGCATCATCGGCGTCAGTACCAGCGCCAAGAGGATGCGGCGCAGCGGGAACTCCCTTTGAAACAGCAGCGCCAGCAGGAAGCCGATGACGAGCTGCAGCAGCACGCTGGAAGCGACGATGATCGCCGTGGTCTGGAAGCGCTCCCAGACCGTGGGGTCGGTCAGGATCTTCTCGTAGTTCGACAGCCCGCGGAACTTGGGCACGGCCAGCCTGTTGGCCCGGTAGTTGAAGAAGCTGAGCCCGAAGGACCACATCAGCGGAAAGATGTTCATCACGAAAAGCGTGATGATCGCCGGCGCCACCAGCAGCGGCCCGCGCCGTTCGGGCGCCAGCAGCCAGGCGAGCAAGCCGTTCGAGGGCTTGGCTTCGGCGACGCGGACGGCGGTCTCTGACGAGGCCATTAAACTCAGGTCCGGAGGCGATCAGGTAAGGCCGGGACCGGCCGCGAAGACGGCCGGTCCCGGAAAGCTGCGAGCTTCGGCGCTATTCGATGCGCCCGACGTCTTCCAGCGTCTCCTGCTGGAACTCGGCGACGGAATCGAGCGCCTCCTTGGCGCTGATCTGGCCGGTGATCGCGGCGTCGAACTTCTCCTGCTGCTGGGTCAGCAGCTCGAAGAACTCGGGGATGTGCCAGACGTCACGCTGCCAGGGCAGCATGGCGACATGGGCGCGGTTCCAAGGCCGGAAGGCGTTGTACTCCGGCTTGGCCATCACGCTTTTCAGGCCACTCTGGCCACCGTTCTGGGCGAACTTGACCTGGACCGCCTCGGACTCCCACCACTTCACGAAGTCGAGCGCTTCCTTGATCACCTCGTCGTCGTTCCAGGTGGTGAGCACAAAGGGCTGGCCGCCGATGTTGGCCCAGCGCGAGATCGAGCCATCGGCCTGGCGCAGACCGGGGGCCATGCCGAAGGCGACTTTGTCGTGCACCTTCGAGGTGCTGGGATCGAGCACGGGCTCGCCCAGACCGACCCAGTTGATGATCGCGCCGACCTTGCCCTGCATGAACAGCTCCTGGATCTGGAAGATGTCCATCTGCCCGGTCTTGTACGCCGGCGGCATGTGCGGAAGCATCGAGAGGTAGTGCTCGAAGGCCTTGACCGCGACGTCGGAGTTCACCACGCCCTCGGCCTGGCCTTCCGGCTCCTTCGACTCATCCCAGATGCTGCCGCCGTGCTGCCAGATGAAGGCGTTGATCTGCATCGTCGAGAAGTCGTAGCCCTTGCCGGCCTGATAGGCGACGCCGTAGAAGTCGTCCTCGGCCGTGCCAGCGCCCAGGGCCTCGCCCTTGGCGCGGCGGAAGAACTCGCCGATCTGATTCCAGGTCTCCCAGTCGGCGTCCTCCCACTCCTCGTAGCTGCACGGCAGCGGCTTGCCGAACTTCTCCTGGAAGGCCGCGCGCTCGCCGTCGTGGCAGAACAGGTCTTCGCGGTACCAGGTCACATAGGTGTCCGGCATCTGCGGGAAGCCGTAGTAGTTGGCGTTGGGGTCCGGATACTCCTTGAGATCGCCGACCGGAATGTGCGGATAGGTCGAGTAGGCGGAGATCAAGGCCGGGTGCAGGTCCTTCATGATCGCCTGCAGCTCGGGATCGGCCTCGATGAACTTGTTGAGCTTCATGTAGTAGCCGCCCTCGATGAAGGAGCCCAGCCACTGGCTGTCGGTGACCAGCATCTGGTACTTCTGCTCGCCCGAGGTCAGCGAGGCGGCGACCCGCTCGTAGAAGCTCGGCCAGGGGATGAAGTCGATCTTCAGCTTCACGTTGTTGCCGGAGGGCGCCTTGTAGCTGCGGTCGGCCTCCTCCTGCATGAAGCGGGTCGGCGGCCAATCGGGCGCCGCCATGTTCAAGACGATGTCCTTGGCCGTTGCGGCCTGGGCCCCTAGCGCGAGCAGGGCCGCGCCCAGGGCCAGTCCCGTGATGCCTTTCATGGCTGAATTCCTCCCTCTAAGTTTCATTGCTTGCCTTCCTTTCCGGCTGTGGCGGTTCTTGTTTTGGGTGACTATACGGCAAGACCGGTCGCGCGGTCGAAGAGATGCGCCCGCTCGAGCGCAAGCTCGACCGACAGCGCCGAGCCCGGCGGATAGGCCAGCGCGTCTTCTTCCGGCAGGGCCATCTTGAGCACCGCGCCGTTCGCCTCGATGTCAAGCAGCGTCACGTCGCCGAGCGGCTCGGTGAGGTGCACCTTGGCCTCGAAGGTCGGGCCCGATGCGGCGCCCCTGACCGGTGCCAAATCGTGCGGCCTGATGCCGAACAGGACCGCGCTGTCGGGCGCGTCGCGCCAGCGCCCCGCGTCGAGCTCCGAGAAGGGCAAGGCGACGACGGTGCCGGCCGCGCCATCGCGAAGCTGGCCCTCGACCAGGTTCATGGGTGGCGCGCCCACCATAGTGGCGACGAAGCTGTCGGCTGGATGGTCGTAGAGCGCGTCCGGCGTGCCGGTCTGGACGATTCGGCCCTCGCGCAGCACGGCGATGCGCTCGCCCATGGAGAGCGCCTCGAGCTGGTCGGGCGTGGCGTAGACCATGGTCATGCCGAGCTCGCGGTGCAGGCGCTTGAACTCGGCGCGGGTGTCGTGGCGCAGCTTGGCATCGAGGTTGGTCAGCGGCTCGTCGAGCAGCAGCAGCTCTGGGCGCTGGATCAGGGCCCGGCCGATCGCAAGACGCTGCTGCTCACCGCCCGACAGGGTCGCGGGCTTGCGGTCCAGCGTATGGCCGATGCGCAGCATCGCGGCGATCTCCTCGACCTGCTCGCCGATCTTGCCGCGCCCGAGACCCTGCTCGCGCAGCGGATAGGCCAGGTTGGCGCGCACGGTCAGATGCGGATAGAGCGCGAAAGTCTGGAAGATCATCGACATGCCGCGGCCCTGGACGGGCGCATCGGTCAGGTCGCGGCCACCGAACAGGACGCGGCCAGCGTCCGGCCGCTCCAGCCCCGCGGCCACTCGAAGCGTCGTCGTCTTGCCCGCCGCGCTCGGGCCGAGGATGACGAAGAACTCGCCGGGCTCCACCTCGAGCTCAAGGCCGGACAGGGCGCTGACATCGCCGAAGCGCTTGACGATCCCGTCGAGAAGCAGTCCTGCCGTCGAGCTCATGAGTCCCCCACGCCGCTAGCGTAGCCGCAATTCTAAGCGAAGGGAATCAGGCCCTTGTACGTATTAAGATAATTGCCGCGGCCCTGGAGGCGACGCCTACGGGCCTAGGAACTAGGCCGCCCGCCGCATCTCGGCTGCGGCGATCCAGCCGCCGCCCAGTACGCGCGAGCCGTCGTAGAGCACGGCGGCCTGGCCAGGCGCGACGCCGTACTGCGGCGCGTCGAGGATGACCTCGGCGCTCCCGTCGGGCCCCGCGAAGACCCGCGCCCGGGCCGCCGGCTGAGCCGAGCGGAGCTTGACCGACACGGCACGGCCCTCGGGCGGCAAAGGCGCCGCATCGAGCCAGTTCAGCGTATGCAGCCGCACGCGATCGCGGGCCAGGGCCGCGCGCGGCCCGACCACGACGCGGGCCCGCGCCGGATCCAGGCCGACCACGTAAAGCGGCTCCTTCGTCCCGCCGATGCCCAGGCCGCGGCGCTGGCCGATGGTGAAGTGGATGACCCCCTCGTGGCGGCCGACGACGCAGCCGGCCAGGTCGACGATCTCCCCCGGGTCGGCGCTGCCGGGCCGCAGCTTCTCGACGACACTGGCATAGGAGCCGTTCGGCACGAAGCAAATGTCCTGGCTGTCGGGCTTGTCCGCGACCGCAAGGCCGAAGCGCTCAGCCAGCGCCCGGGTCTCGCTCTTCTCCAGGCCACCCAAGGGAAAGCGTAGGAAGGAAAGCTCCTCGCAAGTCGTGGCGAAGAGGAAATAGCTCTGATCGCGCCCGGCATCGACGGCGCCGTGCAGCTCGGGCCCACCGGGGCCCGCCAGGCGCCGCACGTAATGGCCGGTGGCCAAGGCCTGGGCGTCGAGATCGCGCGCGGTCTCCAGCAGGTCGCGGAACTTGACCCGCTGGTTGCAGCGCACGCAGGGGATCGGCGTCTCGCCGCGCAGATAGCTGTCGGCGAAGTCCTCCATCACCGCGGCGCGAAAGCGGCTCTCGTAGTCGAGCACGTAGTGCGGGATGCCGAGCCGTTCGGCGACGCGGCGCGCATCGTAGATGTCCTGGCCGGCGCAGCAGGCGCCCTTGCGCCCCTGGGCCGCGCCCTGGTCGTAGAGCTGCAGGGTGATGCCGACCACGTCGTAGCCCTGCTCGACCAGCAGCGCCGCCGTGACCGAACTGTCCACCCCGCCCGACATGGCAACGACGACCCGCGTGGCGGCGGGCGTTCCGGGCAGGTCCAGGCTAAGGGCATCCAAGGACGTCATGGCCGGGACTATAGTGATCGCCCTGCCCCGGGCAAGACGGCGCTTAGCCCCGGTCCAGGCTCTCCACCAGACGGTCGAGCGGCCAGCTGTCCTGCAGCAAGCCAAGGGAGACCGAGAAATGGCCCTGGGGCCGGACGAAGACGTTGCGCTCGGGCAGGTGCCAGGCCTGAGCCAAGGCCAGGCCGCCTTCATAGGGCGTCAGATCGTCGCTGCGCCCGAGCAGCAGGAACAGCCGCTCGGGCGGGATCGGCGGCGGCGCCGTGGGCTCGAGCAGAGGCAGCCAGCGGGCGAGCTCTCGCTCGCTCCAGCCGGCCTCCTCGAGGCGCCGCGGGAGGCCGAGGCCCCGGGTCAGCGTGCCGGAAAGCGCCACGTCGAGCATCTTGGCGCTGGTGGCGACTAGAAACAGCGCGTCCGGCCTCAGGTTCTGCGGCCAATCCGCTGCCGCGCTGGCCGCGACCTGGCTGGTCAAGGCGCCGAGGCTCACGCCGCCCAGGACGACCGGGCCATGGCCGCTGCGCCGGGCCCAGCCGATCAATACCGCGACCTCACTGACCCAGGCGTGCAGCAGGTCGAGGAAGCCGAGCGGCGCCCGCCCGATGATCGGCTCGCCGCCGAAAGCGCCGGGCAGGCGGCGTCGGCCGTGCCAAGGCCCCTCGGCGCAGATCACCCGGAAGCCGCGCCGGGTCAGGATCTCGATTGGGCTAGCATGGCCCCGCCACATCTCGTTCTCCATGGCGATGCCATGCAGGTAGATGAAGGTCGGCCGCTCGCCCCGGCCCTCGCCCTCGTAGACATGGGCCCAAGCCGTGTCGCCGAATACCGGCGAGGCGAAGCGCAGCCAGCGCTCCGGGCCCTGGCTGCCCGGCACCGCCTGCGACACGGCGATCTCGGTCGGCGCCGGGGCCGGAAAGGCGAGCTCGGGATTCATCAGGCGGGCGCCGTGCAGGTTCGCCACCACGGCCGGCGCCGGCACCTCCCACTTCATGGCCGGCAGGCGCCGACGGAACGGCAGGAAGGCGGCGCGCGTCGCCATCAGGGCATGGGCCCGGTCGTGCCGCGCCAGCTCGGCGGCGACTCGCGCCTGGGCCGGGCTCTCGAAGTCGGAGAAAAAGACCCGATCCCAGGCGCGCTCCGCGGACTCATAGTCGCGCCGCCGCCGATCCACCTTCGCCAGGGCCCGGGACAGGCGGCCGCCGTCCAGGCCCTTGACCGGCAGCTCGTGCTGGAACCGCGCCACGTCGCCGCCGGCCGCCAAGGCAGCCGCCCAGCCCCGGGAGACCGGGAAGTACCAATGCGCGATCACGCGCACCGCTATCCAATCGAACCAGGGCCGCAGGACGACACCGGCGGCAATCCCACCCAGCGGTAAGGTGAACTCGCCGGTCCTCGGCAGCCGCACCCCCACAGCCGCCTTTGTGACAGCCATGCACGGAGCATACGACGGCATCGGGGCCGAACAAACGGCCCGCTCACATAGACTGATCACAAAATTTCGTCTTGGTCGGCTCTGGAGCGCCGCTAGACTGCCCCGCATTGACGGACAGACATTAGCTCAGGAGGGCTTCACCCCATGCGCGGCAGACTGCTTCACGCTCCCTTACTCGCCTTGGTTCTGGCTTTGGGGCTCGCCAGCGGGCACAGCGGGCCGGCCACCGCCGCCGACTGGGCCGCGCTTCCCGGCTGGAAGGTGATGAAGACCCCGCACAGCTACGCGGACCTGATCGAGCGCCTGAACACGGCGGTCAAGGCGAACAAAATGGGCTTGGTCACGCGCGCGAGCGCCACGCTGGGCGCCAAGAAGGTGCTCGACAAGGACATTCCCGGCAACATGGTGGTCGGCGTCTACCACCCGCGCTTTGCCGTGCGCATGCTCGAGGCCAGCGTTCCCGCCGGCATCGAGGCACCGATCCGCTTCTACATCACAGAGAACGGCGACAAGAGTGCCACGCTCAGCTACAAGACGCCCTCTTCAGTCTTCGCGCCCTACAGCGATGGCGGCGAGAAGCTGAAGGCCATGGCCGCCGAGCTGGACGAGATCTTCGCCAAGATCGCAAGCGAGGCGGTCGGCCCGTGATGCGCGGATTGAGGAACAGGTATCGGCAAACCTGGGTCCTGTAACCCAACCTCGCCTAACTCTCTGTCACCCTCGGGCTTGACCCGAGGGTCCATTGAAGGGCCACGCCGGGACCTACGTGGCGATGGGCCAGATGGTCCCGCAATACCCATGGTTGCTCGGGTCAAGCCCGAGCATGACAGCAGGGTGTGAGGGTGCGGGGGCGCCTAAAACAGCAAGGGCGTCAAACACGACCACCCTTTACCGGTGCCATGCCCATATCCCAGAACCCGACCTCGAGCCGCGTGGCGGCGGCGAAGGTGGCACTGAGCGAGGCCCAGCGGGGCGAGACGGCGGGCTCGGCGCCCAGGCGCCGGGCCGCCACGCGCTCGAGCTGCGCGACCGCCGCGCGGGCGACCGATTGGTATTCCTCGCCGCCGTAGGTCTCGATCCAGGCCAGGTAAGGGTTGTTCTCGCGCCGGGTCTGCGGGTCGGCCAGGAGCCGGGCGCCGATCTCGCCGTAGCCGACCACGCAGGGCGCCAGGGCCACCAGCAGGTCCAGCAGGTCGCCCGAGAGGCCGCGCTCCAACACGAAGCGGGTGTAGGCCATGTTGGCGGGCTCTTCCGGCACCGCGGCCATCTCCGCCTCGCCCAGCCCCCTGCCGGCGCAGTAGTCGACGTGGAGGCTCATCTCGGCATTGATCAGCGCATCGAGCGTCGCGGCTGCCTGGCGCATGTCGTCGAGCTGCTCGCTCTTGAAGACGGCGAGCGCGTAGGCCCGGGCGAAGTGCTGGAGGAACAGGTAGTCCTGGACCAGGTAGTGGCGGAAACCGGCCTCCGGCAGGCTGGCGTCGGCGAGCCCGCGGACGAATTCGTGATCGACATAAGCCTGCCAAGATTCGGTGCAGCCTTCCTTGAGCCGGGCGACCAGAGAGCCTGCCGGAATCAGGGCGGCGGGGGCGGCTTGCGGCGCGGCTTGAGTCACGGGCCGGCGCGCTCAGCCGGCCAGCAGGTTTTGGGTCTCGGCCGGCAGGCTCACCGTGAGCCCGTCGAGCTCTTCGGTGATGATGAGCTGGCAGCCGAGCCTCGAGGTCGCGGTCAGGCCGAAGGCCAGGTCGAGCATGTCCTCCTCGTCCTCGCTCGGCTCCGGCAGCCGGTCGTACCAGCCGGGATCGACGATCACGTGGCAGGTCGAGCAGGCGAGCGAGCCTTCGCAGGCCCCTTCGATATCGACGTCGTTGCGATGGGCGATCTCCAGCACGGAGAGCCCCAGCGGGGCGTCGACTTCCTTTCTGGTCCCATTGGGTTCGATGAAGGTCATCTTGGGCATCGGGGCTTCATTCCGCTCACGAGGTCTGCGCGGCTAGATAGGGATTGAGCGCTGCTTTGACCAGCCTTTCCGACAGTCTCTCGGCGCCCGCGGTTCGTCGTCAGGTCATTCCGCCGCGCGCGCCGAGGCCGCGCGCAGCCGGGCGACCGCGGCGACGATCTGATCGGCCGCGGCCGACACATCTTGTGCGGTCGTGAAACGGCCGAGCCCGATCCGCAGGCTGCTGCGGGCCCGTTCGTCGGAAAGACCGAGCGCGCGCAGCACGTAGGAAGGCTCGACCGAGGCGGAGGTGCAGGCCGAGCCAGTCGAAACGGCCAAACCGGGCAAGGCCTCGATCAGCGCCTCCGCGTCGAGACCGGCGAAGCTGACGTTGAGGTTGCCGGGAACGCGCCGTTCCCAATCGCCGTTCACGGACAGGCCCTCGAGCCGCGCGTTCAGGCTTTCCAGCAACTCGCCTCTCAGGGCGCGCAGACGTACGGCTTCTTCATCCATTTCGGCGGCGGCAATCGCGCAGGCCTCGCCCAGACCGACGCAGAGCGCAAGCGGCAGGGTGCCCGAGCGATGGCCCCGCTCCTGCCCGCCGCCGTCGATCAGCGGATCGAGTCGCACCCGCGGGCGGCGGCGTACGTAGAGCGCGCCGATGCCCTGCGGGCCGTAGAGCTTGTGCCCGGAGATGCTCAGCAGGTCGATGGCCATGGCCTCGACGTCGAGCGGGATCTTGCCCGCGGCCTGGGCCGCATCGCAGTGGAACAGCACGCCGCGCTCGCGGCAGAGGCGGCCGATCTCGGCCAGCGGCTGGATCACGCCGATCTCGTTGTTGACCGCCATCAGCGAGACCAGGGC
>JAKSDN010000970.1 GCA_022360075.1 Kiloniellales bacterium
AGCGGGCTTTTTTCATGCCGCGCCTGTTCGACAACAATTCGTTCGAGCAGTGGCTTGCCGACGGCGAGCGGGAAACCGGCGAACGCGCCCGGGACTACGCGCGAAAGCTCCTGTCCGAGTATGAGGAGCCGAAGCTGGACGGAGCGAAGGACGAAGAGCTGCGAGACTTCATCGCTCGGCGCGAGCGGGAGGTCCGGGGCGAGGTCGCGTAGGGGCCGGCGCTGCTGCGCCGCCTTACCTCTTCTTCTTGGCCATCGCCTTCTCGCGGTAGGCGGCGATCCGGTCCTTTAGCCCAGGGCGTCCGGCGGTGGCGACGATGGCGGCGGTGTCTTCATTGCGCGTGTCCGCCGTCGTCAGCTCGAGCATATCGCGCAGGGCTCGCGGCGGCAGGACGCTCGCCCGCTGATACGAGGCTTCGACGAGCGCCGGCCAGGCCTCCGTTTCGGCCATGTCGCTCGCCAAGCCGCAGTCCAGAGCCTTCTGGGCGGAGGCGATCTTGGTGTCGATGAGCAGGTCGCGCGCGGCGTCCTGGCCGATCAGACGGGTGAGACGCCGGGTGCCGAGCGCGAGCTCGAAGTTCCAGCCGGGCATCCTGAACTTGGCGTTCGGTGCGGCGACGCGGCGCCAGCAGGCCGCGAAGAGATCGGCGCCAGCGCCGACGACCTGTCCCTGCGCCAAGGCCATCATCGCGAAAGGCGCGTGATGCACGCTCTGCAGTAGAGTCTCGATCCGCAGGAACCGCCAGAGCAGATCGCCGTCGCTGAGTTCCTCGAGATCGGAAAGATCGAAACCCGCGCAGAAATGCCGTCCCTCGCCGCGCAGCACGCAGAGGCGCACGTCCTGTGCCGCCGAGAGCGCATCGATCAAGGCCTCGACCAACGCGGGGCTCAGGGCGTTGGCGCTGTCGGGCCGGTTCAGCGTGAGCGAGAGGACTTCGCCCTGCTGCTCGACCCGCAGGACCGGGGCGCCTGCGGTCTGCATGCCGTCGGCCTCTAGACGGGCATCATCGGTGTGCGCAGGCTCTCGGGGTCGATCCTTCCCAGCACCTCGTCCGTGTGCTCGCCCAAGGCTGGCGGCCCGGAGGCGATCGGCTGGCTTTTGCCATTGATCCGCAGCGGCGAGCCGAAGGTCTTGGTCCTCTGGCCGTTCGGCAGCGTGATCTCGTGGACCCAGCCCATGTGGGCGACCTGTGGGTCGCCGAGCGCCTGCGAGTAGCTGTTGATCGGGCTGCAGGGCACGCCGGCCTCGGCGAAGGCCGCGAGCCAGTGCGCCACGGGCTCGGTCTCGAAGACCGATTCCAAGGTGTCGCGGAGCGCCTCCTGGTTCTGCGCGCGCAAGGTCGGGGTCAGATAGCGCTCGTCCTGCTTGAGCTCGAGCAGGCCGACGACGTCGCAGACCTGATGCCACAGGCTGTTGTTGCCCGCGGCCATGCCGAAGTAGCCGTTCTGCGCCCGGAAGGCCTGGTAGGGCGCGTTGCGCGGATGGGCCGAGCCGAGCTTGCGGGGGTCGAGGCCGGTGCCGAAGTACTCGCTCGTCTGGAGAGCGGCGACCGCCAAGGACGTGCCCAGCATCGAAACGTCCAAGTTCTGGCCTTTGCCCGTGCGCTGCCGCTCGTGGAGCGCCGAGACGACGCCGAACGCGCCGTAGAGCGCCGCCACGAAGTCGCAGAGCGGCACGCCGCACTTCGTGGGCGCGCCGCCCGGCTCCCCGGTGACGCTCATGATTCCGGACATGGCCTGCATGGTGAGGTCGAAGCCGCCTTGCTTGGCGCGCGGCCCGCTCTGGCCGAAGGCCGAGATCGCGCAGTAGATCAAGCTCGGCTTTTCCGCCGCCATGGTCTCGTAGTCGATCCCGAGGCGCGCCATGACGCCGGGCCGGAAGTTCTCGACCACGACATCGCTGTCCAGGATGATCGCCTTGGCCGCGTGGACACCCTCGTCCGTCTTCAGGTCGAGGACCACGGAGCGCTTGTTCCTGTTGATCGACGCGAAGTTCTCGCTGTAGCCGTCGTTGACCGGCGGCCACATGCGCATGGCATCGCCCGCGGGGCGCTCCACCTTGACGACCTCTGCGCCCATGTCCGCCAGCAGCATGGCGCAGAACGGGCCGGCCGCGATTTCGCAGAACTCGACGACCTTGATTCCTTCGAGCGACGGCATGGTCGATCCTCTAGCTCCGGGTAAAGGTAGTGCGAACGAACTGTAGGGCTGCGGCCTAGGCGCCGCCGTTCTTCGCCGCGGCGAAGCGGCGGTTGGCGTCTCTGAAGATCCGCCGGCTCTTGTCGAAGTCGAAGGGGCGCTCCTCGAGCGTCTCGGGGTCCCATTCGCTGCGCCCCGGCGCGAAGAAGTCGCCGCCGTAGACGTGCAGGGCCAAGGTCAGCTTCTCCACGGGATTGGTGACGGAATGCACGATGTCGCGGCCGAGCGGCACGGCGGTTCCGGGCATCAGGCAGTCCGCGCCGGCCGCCTCGATCCTCCTGCCGTTCTTGCGCCAGAAGATGTTGTCCTCGCGGCCCGAATAGAGGCCGATCACCGCCCACATGTTGTGATTGTGCGGCATCAGGGTCATGAGAGGCGCCCAGGTGAAGTTGATGATCGTCAGATCGTCGCTCCGGTAGAGGCTCTGGAATCCCGCCTCCTCGGGCTCGCCCATCGCGGCCAGGACCGCGGCCGGGTCCGAGACGGCCTCCGCGACGACCTCGCGCACCGCCTTGTGGCTCTCGTCCTCGGCCCTCGCGGCTTTGCAGTCCTCGATGAAGCGATCAAGCTCGAACATGGTTCCGTCCTATCGTTCCCGGTCGGGTCGCAGCGGACGCTTCGCTCGACGGCGAGCGTCCCCGACGCTAACCCCTCAGCAGGTGTAGTTCATGCCGATGCGGCCACCATCGACATAGATCGTCTCGCCGGTAATGTAGCTCGCCTTGGGGCTCGCCAGAAAGGCCACGACATCACCGATCTCGCGCGGGCTGCCCACGCGCTTCAGCGGGGTGCGGGACAGCACCATCTTCATGGCCTCGGGGCTCGCGTTCACGCCGGCCATCATGTCGGTGTCGATCGAGCCGGGCCCGACCGCGTTGACCCGAATGTTGTGCGGGGCGAGGGCGAGCGCCGTCGCCTTGGTGAGTTGCATGATCCCGCCCTTGGTCGCGCAATAGGCGGCGATGGTCGGGATGGCGACCAGGGCGTTGATCGACGACATGTTGACGATGGCGCCCTCGATCTTGTTGGCGACCATGGTTCTCGCCGCGCGTTGGACGGCCAGGAAGGTCCCGGTGAGATTGACGTCGATCACGCGCCGGAACTGCTCCAGCGTGGTCTCCAGGAAGTCCCCCGGCGCGGCGATGCCGGCGTTGTTCACCAGGATGGAGACCTTGCCGATGTCGGATTCGACCCGGTCGAACAGGGTTGCGATCTGCGCCGGATCGCCCATGTCGCAGGCCAGCCCCACGGTATCGCCGCCCAACGTCGTCGCGGCGGCCTTCACGCCTTCCTCGTTGATGTCGGCCAGCACGATCCGCGCGCCGTCCTCCGCCAGGGCCTCGCCGCAGGCGTATCCGATCCCCTGCGCGCCGCCGGTAACCAGGGCGATGGGTTTCACGGTCATCTCACTTTCCGTCTATTGGTCGTCGCTCAAACGGTAGTCCGCCTCGGCCTGATCCGCGTCGATGTAGCCCGCGGCCAGGTCCGCGCGGACCTTGTCTCTGGAGCGCTCCGAGGGAGCGCCGTAGCCACCGCCGCCTGGGAGACGGAGGACGAGGCGGGCGCCGTTCGGCACCTTCTGGCGCCCCTTGCCGCGCAAGGGCGTGCCGTCCGCCAGCGCCACGACGCCGGCTGCACCGGCGCGCCCCCCGTCTCGGCCGCGTGCCGGATTCTCGATGCGGTCGAACATGGCGTTGAAATGAAACTCGTAGCCGTCCCGCGGCTCGATCTCGATCGTCTGGCCGAGCCCGCCGCGATGCCGGCCCGCGCCGCCCGATCCCTCGCGCAAGTCCTTGCGCCATACGACGATGGGGCCGACGTGCTCGGTCGCCTCGACGCTCATCGTCTTGACGCCCGAGGGGAAGGCCGTCGCCGAGAGCCCGTCGGAGCCGGGCCGGGCGCCTGTGCCGCCGGAATTGAACATCAGCATCTCGGCGCCCGGGAGATTGGAGCTTGGGTCGACGGGGCGCGCGCTGATCTGGATGTTCCAGAGCGCGCTGGCGCCCTCGGCCGGGACCTTGTCGGGAATGCACTGGTGCAAGGCCCCGAGCGCCACGTCCGGGACCAGATGCCCGAGGACGTGGCGCACCGAGACGGGCGCGGGTCTGCGGGCATTCAGGATGCAGCCCTCGGGGGCGGTGATCTCGAAGGGCTCGAGCGAGCCGCTGTTGTTGGGCACCTCGGGCGCGATGGCGCACTTCAGTCCGTAGCAGGCATAGGCGCGGGTGTAGACCATCGGCACGTTGACGCCGAGGCCGCTCATCCCACTGGTGCCGGCGAAATCGGCAAGCAGCCTGGCGCCCGCGACCCGCAGGACCACCTTCATCAGGACTGGGGCGTCGTAGCCGTCCACCTGCATCTCATTGCGATACTCCCCGGACGGCAGCGCGGCGATGCGGGTGCGGGTGGCCTTGCGGCTGGTGTCGATGATGAAGTCCGACAGGCCCTCGAGGTCGTCGATGCGGAACTCGTCCATCATCTCCTGCAGGCGCCGATCGCCCGCGGCGTTGCAGGCCTCCAGCGAGTGCAAGTCGCCCACGACCGCGTCGGGCGCGCGCACGTTGGCGCGCACGAAACGGATGACCTCCGACGACAAGGTGCCGCGATGCCTGAACTTCGTGATCGGAATCGTCAGGCCTTCCTCGTAGACGTCGTTCGCATCCGGGCCGAAGCCGCGTCCGCCGATATCGACCACGTGCGCCGTGCAGGCGAAGAAGCCCACGTGCCGGCCCTTGCGGAAGGCGGGGGTGACCATGGTGACGTCATGGAGGTGGCCCGTGCCCAGCCAGGGATCGTTCGTCAGATAGACGTCGCCTTCGAAGATGTTGTCGCGGCCGATCTCATCAATGAAATGCAGGACGCTCTCGGCCATCGCGTTCACGTGGCCCGGCGTGCCGGTCACCGCCTGCGCCATCATCCGGCCGCGCAGGTCGAACAGTCCCGCCGACAGATCGCCCGCCTCGCGCACCGAGGTGGAGAAGGCCGTGCGGATCAGCGTGGTGGCCTGCTCCTCGACGACCGCGATCAAGCGGCTCCACATGATCTGGTAGTCGATGGAGGGGCCGCTCATGGCGCGGTCTCCTTTCGCTGCAGGAGAAGCGAGCCGTCGTGCTGGCCCGTCACGACGTAGCCCGAGGTCACGATGGTCGTGGTCTCCGCCTCGACCACGACGGCCGGGCCCGCGACCATCGTGCCGGGCCGCAGCGCCGCGCGGTCGACCTCGGCGGCCTGCACGGTCTCGCGCCGCGCCGCGTCGAAGAAGCTGCGGACGCCGTTCGAGGCGAGGGGATCGCCGGCCCGGATCGGCGTCACCTCGGGGGCCTTCGGCAGGATCGTGCTCACGGTGATCGACCAGTTGGTCGCTTCGATCCCGAGCCCCTCGATCAACTGACCGAAAAGGCTGCGATAGCAGTCCTCGAAGGCCGTCCGCAGCGCTGCCGCGTCGCCGGGCTTGAAGGGCCGGTAGGGTAAGGTCACGGGGATCTCCCAGCCCTGGCCGGCGTAGCGCATCATCGCGGTCATCCTGGTCTCGGTGGCGGTATTGCCGGGGCCCGCCGTGACGAAGCCCATCGCCTCTGCCTCCAAGGCCGCGAGCTCGCGGTTGACCGCGTCCGCGTCGAAGGCGTCCAGGCGCTGGAATAAGCCTTTCGTGGCCTCGTAGGAGAAGGGCGCCTTGAGGAAGCCGACCGCCGAGCCCACGCCGGCGGCCGGCGGCACGATCAGCGAGGCGATGCCCAGCTTCTCGCACAGCCGGCAGGCATGCAACGGGGCGCCACCGCCAAAGGCGATCATCGTGAAGGCCTCGATGTCCCGGCCGTTCTCGACGGTGTGAACGCGCGCCGCGTTGGCCATGTTCTCGTCGACCATCTCCGTCACACCGAAAGCGGCTGCCTCCGGCTCGAGCCCCGTTGCCGCCGAGAGGTACGTCTCCAAGGCGTCTTCTGCCAGGGCCGTGGACAGCGGGATCGCGCCACCGGCGAAGTTGTCGGGATCGAGCCGGCCCAGCATCAGGTTGGCGTCGGTCACGGTCGGCTTGTCGCCGCCGCGCTGATAGCACGCGGGGCCGGGCTCGGAGGCGGCGCTGCGCGGGCCCACGCGGATCTGGCCCATACCGTCGATATGCGCGATCGAGCCGCCGCCCGCGCCGATCTCGACCATCTCGACCACCGGCGTCGAGACGGGCATGCCGGAGCCCTTCTTGAAGCGGTAGGTGCGCGCCACCTCGAAAGTGCTCGCGGTTTTGGGCGTACCGTCCTCGATCAGGCAGATCTTGGCGGTCGTGCCGCCCATGTCGAAGGACAGCACCTTGTCCAGGCGGTGCGCGTTAGCGAAATCGGCGGCGAAGATCGCGCCGCCCGCCGGTCCCGACTCCAGCAGTCGAACGGGCTGTTCGGCCGCCGTCTCCACGCTGATCAGGCCGCCGCCGGAGTGCATCATGAAGACCGGCGCCGAAACGCCGCGCTCGCCCAGCCGCGAGACCAGACGGCCCAGGTAGTCGGCCACCATCGGCTGCACGTAGGCGTTGGCGATGACCGTGTTGAAGCGCTCGAACTCGCGCATTTGCGGCGAGATTATGGATGAGAGCGAGATCGAGAGGTCCGGGGCCGCCCGCCGCAGCGCCGCCGCGACCTGCCGCTCGTGCGAAGGGTTGGCATAGGCATGCAGGAAGCCCACGGCGACGGCCTCGTAGCCGCCGGCGAGAACAGTCTCGACCAGCCGCTCCAGCTCCGCCGAATCGAGCGCCCGCAGGATGGTGCCCTCTGCGGCGACGCGTTCGCGCAGCGTGTAGCGATGCTCGCGCGAGACCAGCGGCTTGGGCAGCTCCAGGTTCAAGTCGTATTGCTCGAAGCGGTTCTCCGAGCGCATCTCGACGACGTCGCGAAAGCCCTCGGTCGTCACGAAAGCCAGCTTGGCGCCGCGGCGTTCGATCAGCGCGTTGGTGACCAGCGTCGTGCCGTGGATGACCTGGTCGATCTCGGCTATCGCGATGCGGGCGCTTCGCGCCGCCTTCTCGATGCCGTCGAGGATCGCCTGCTCCGGCTGCGCGTAGTTCGTCAGCACCTTGCAGGTGGCCATCCCGCCGGGATGCTCCAGCGCGACGTCGGTGAAGGTCCCGCCGATATCGATGCCCACGCGGACTCGGGGACCCGTCATGCCATCCCTCCCGGCCTCAGAGGCTCTTCAGAACCTGATTGGCGGTGAAAGCCATCTGGTAGAGGCGCGACATGACCGGGGCCGAGCTCACGCGGCTGGGCTCCGAGATCGGCAGCGGCAGGTCCTCCTCCTTGCCGCCCGCCAGCAGCTCGGCCATGGCCTTGCCGAACATCGTGCCCGGCGTGATACCCCTGCCGTTGTAGCCGATCGGCGTGTAAAGGCCATCGGCCAGGCGGTGTATGCGCGGCAGGTGATCGGGGGTGAGGGCGATCTGACCGTGCCAGCAATGCTCGAACTCGACCAAGCCGAGATCGGGGAAGAGGCGCTTCAAGGTGCGCGCGGCCCATCTCCGGGAAAGGCCCTTCATCCCGCCGATCACCGTGCCCATCGAGCCGATGATGAGCCGACCGAAGGCGTCGCGGCGCAGCGAGAACATGATCGGGCCGGTGTCCCAAAGCCCTTGGCCGCCGCTCAGGATCGACCGCCCGCGCTCACCCAGTGGATTGGTGGCGAGCTGGAAGTAGTGGATCATGGTGAAGGTGTTCTTGAGCCCCGGCCAGAGGTCGTCCGAGTAGGCGTTGGTGCCCAGGACCACCGACTTGGCCGTCACGGAACCGCGGTTGGTCTCGATGATCCATCTCGCGCCGTCGCGGCGAAGTCCCTTGGCCGCAACGCCGGTCACCACCGTCGCGCCGGCGCCCTGCGCCGCGCGGGCCAAGCCCCGGACGTAGCCCATCGGGTTGATCGTGCCGGCGCGATGGTCGACCAGGCCGCCATGGAACCGCTCGCTGCCGATCAGCTTGGCCGCCTCGTCGCGCGACAAGAGATCGACCGGCGCACCCAGACGACGCCACTCCTCGGCGCGGCGCTCGAGGTCCGCGTAGCCCTTGGGCGAATGGGCTGCGTGGATCGTTCCGGTCCGCGTCGCCTCGCAACGGATCTGATGCCGCTCGATGAGCGATTGAACATAGGCCGGCGCGTCGCCCAGCGTCTTGATGAGCGCCGCACCCCGCGTCTCGCCGAGCTTCCGGCGCACGTCCTGCGGCGGCAGCCACAGGCCGGCGTTGACGAGGCCGACGTTGCGACCGGAGCCGCCGTAGCCGATCTGGCGCGCTTCGAGCACAAGGCAATCGATGCCGCGCTCCGCCGCGTGCAGCGCCGTCGAGAGTCCGGTAAAACCACCGCCGACGATGGCCAGATCGGTCGTGCGATCGCCTTCCATGGCCGACGAGAGCGCAGGCTCCGCAGCGGAGACGTCCCAAAGCGAGATTGCGGAACCGCATTCCATGTTGTCAGCTATCCGATCCGTTGCTGCCCGGCGTCGAAGAGGCCGGGCGACCTCGCGGCCGAGGCTCTTCCGGCACCTTGAACGAGATGCGCAATTGTGTCAATATTCAAAATATATGTTCTGAATATCAGCACAAATGGACAGGATCGATGCGCGAGCTCAACACCTCGGTCGCCGAGATGGTCGCGGCGGCACGCGCGCGAATCGAAGAGATCGAAACCGAACAGGCTTTGACGCTGGTCGGGGACCCGTCCGTCGTCATCGTCGACATCCGCGACGTGCGCGAGCGCCAGCGGTCAGGCTACATCCCGGGCAGCTTCCATTGCCCGCGCGGCATGGCGGAGTTCTGGGTCGATCCGAAGAGCCCGTACTTCAGGGATGTCTTCGCGCAGGACAAGAAGTTCGTCTTTCACTGCGCCTCGGGATGGCGCTCGGCCTTGACCGTGGCCACGCTGAACGACATGGGCTTCGAAGCGGCCCATCTGAAAGAAGGCTTCGCGGCCTGGGAGAAGCAGGGCGGCCCCGTGGAGTTCCCCGGTCCGCAGCGCAAGCGATAGACTGCCGTTGCCGAGGCGAATGGAGGAGCCTTAGAGCCTGGCCCAAACTGACTGGTTTCAGAACAAGAGCTTGGAGAGAAATCCCTCCTTACTTGTCATTGCCGGACTTGATCCGGCAATCCAGGCATCGCTTGACCTAGGTGCCACTCTGGATCACCGGGTCAAGCCCGGTGATGACAAATGATGTGTGGCAACCCTTTGATCTCACGAAATTCATCTCGAGTCAGACTCTTAGAGCTTCTTCAAGGCTTCGGAGACGCCTTCGGCCGCGCGCTGCACGAGCACGCCGATCTCCTTGTCGCGATCCTCGGTCAGGTTAACGTCGGGCACCGACACGCCGATCGCCGCGACCGGCCGGCCACTGGGCAAGCGCACCGCGGCGCCGAAGCTGAAGATGCGCTCGCGATACTCGCCCGTATCGACGGCATAGCCGCGGGCCTGGGTCTCCGCCATGTCGGCGTCGAGCCGCTTGAGGGATGTCAGCGTCCTGTCCGTGTACTTGGTCAGGTGACCGCGCACCTGATCACGCAGGCGGCTGTAGTCCGCCGCGAGCAAGGCCTTGCCGGTGCCCACGCAGTGAATCGGCGCGCTGCCGCCGATCGGGTTCCACGAGCGAATGGGCTGGGTGCTCTCGATCTTGTCGATGTAGACCACGGAGAGCCCGTCGGGGACGGCGAGATAGATCGCCTCTCCGGTCTTGTTGGAGAGCATCTGCATCTGCGGCGCCGCGATCGCCGGCAGATCGAGGTTTTCGATCACAGAGAGGCCGACCTGCCAGACCTTCATCGTCGCCGCGTAGGACTTGGACTCGGAGTTGCGGACGTAGCCGAGGGCCGTCAGCGTCTGCAAGAGGCGAAAGGTGTTGGACTTGGTAAGCTCGAGCTCGCGGGAGAGCTCGGTCACGCCCTTTCCGGTCTTCGATTTCGCGAGCGCTTCAAGGACGTGAAGGCCCTTCGATAGCGTCGAGTCGACGCGGACCGGGCGGTCCGCCTTCGCGCCGCCTGACTTTTCTTTCAGTGATTTCAAGGAAGCCGCTCGATCTCGCTGTAAATCATCGGTCCGTCCTATCAAACCGGCTCCCGGCGGGCAACGTCTGTCACGGATCGCTCCCCGAGATCGGGGGCTCGAAGGCCCGAACCGGCGGCAGGTCCCCTTCGAACTTCCTGACCTCCACGAAGGCGGACTGGGCTGCCGGGCCCTGTGACAGCCGAGACGTGCGGAGGTCGTGGGTCAGGACGTTCGGGTTGCCGTGCCGCTCGAGATGGTCGGAATCGGAAAGATCGGGGTCGTACCAGGCGCCGGTCCAGAGAAAGACCGCTCCTTGGCGGATATCCTCGGTCACGACCGCGCCGGCCAGGCAGCGCCCGCGCGCGTTGAGAAGCATCACGATGTCGCCGTCCGCGATGCCGCGGCTGGCGGCGTCCCGTGCGTTGATCAGCACCGGCTCCCGGCCGCGGATCTTGCGGCTCATGCTGAAGGCGCCGTTGTCGTACTGGCTGTGCAGCCGCGTCCCCGGCTGGCCCGAGAGGAGATGCAGCGGATAGTCCTTCGCCGCGCCCGACGCCCGTTCGCGCGGCGGCAGCCAGGTCGGATGGCCGGGGCAGTCGTCGTAACCGAAGCCGGCGATGACATCGGAGGCGAGCTCGATCTTGCCGCTGGGCGTCGCCAGCGGATGGGCCTCCGGGTTCGCGCGGAACGCGGAGAGGTAGACGGCGTCCGGCGCCGGGTCGTCGAACTGCACGATGTCGCCGCGCAGGAACGCGCCCCACGCCGGCAAGCTGATGCCGCGGGCGCCGGCACGCTCGCGCATCTCCGCCCACATCTCTTCCTGCCACTCTTCGGCGCTCAGCCGGCGGCTGAAGCGGGTGCCGAGCGAGAGGCGGCGCTCCAGCTCCGTGAAGATCTCGAATTCGGTTCGCGCTTCCCCGGCAGGCTCCACCGCCTTCGGCATGGGGACCAGGGCATTGTCTTGCGTGCCGGCGCCGAAGTCCGTGCGCTCCTGCGGCGCGGCGACCGGCAGCACGATGTCGGCGTGGCGGGCTGTGGCGGTCCAGCTTATCTCGTTGACGATGATGGTCTCCGGCCGCTGGAACGCGCGGCGCAGCCGATTGAGGTCCTGGTGGTGGTGAAAGGGGTTGCCGCCGGCCCACCAGACCATGCGGATATCCGGGAAGGTGCGGCGCTGGCCGTTGTAGTCGTAGACGCCGCCTGGGTTGAGCAGCATCTCCGAGACCATGGCCACCGGCACGAAAGTCTCGACAGGATTGCTCCCTTGGGGAAAGGCCGGCCAGCGCAGCGGCCGGTCCATCGAGCCGATGCTGGCGTCGGCGCCGTAGCCGATGCCGAAGCCGCCGCCCGGCAGTCCGATCTGGCCCAGCATCGCGGCCAGGACCACGGTCATCCACAGCGGCTGCTCGCCGTAGTCGGCGCGCTGCAGCCCGACCGCGGTGCAGATGAGCGTGCGGCCCGCAGCCATCTGCCGCGCCAGCCCGCGCATCCGCGCCGCCGGCACGCCGGATTGCTCGGCCGCCCAGTCCGCGTCCTTCATCACGCCGTCCATCTCGCCGCGCAAATAGGCCGCGACGACGTCGAAGCCGACGGTGTAGCGCGACAGAAAGGCGGTATCGTGCAGCCCCTCGGTCAGCAGCGTATGGGCGAGGCCCATCATGACGGCCGTGTCCGAGCCGGGGCGGGGCGGGATCCACTCGGCGTTCAGCGCTTCCGCGGCATCGCCGCGAAGCGGGCTGAAGTTAACGAACGCCACGCCGGCCTTCGCGCATTCGGTGAGCTCGTCGCGCAGCCGATGCCGACCGACGCCGCCGCCCGAGACCTGCGCGTTGCGCAGCGGGATGCCGCCGAACATCACGACCAGCCGACCCTCGCGGGCGATGACGCGCCAGCGCGTCGCCTGCTTCACGTGGTCGCGGAAGTTGCCGACGATGTGCGGCAT
>JAKSDN010000438.1 GCA_022360075.1 Kiloniellales bacterium
GAGCGCTCCTCAGCATGAGGTCCAATCTTAATGCCATCAAAAACCTGTCCTCATGCTGAGGAGCCCCGAAGGGGCGTCTCGAAGCACGCACACCAGTCATGCAGCCGAGACCAGAAAGCGCCACCATCGCTCGATACCGCAGCGCTGCCCGGACTTTTGCCCCTCTTACCTCTGGATGAGGTAAATCCTTGGTGGCATGAAGAAATGTCCTCATCCTGAGGAGCCCGCTTTAGCGGGCGTCTCGAAGGACGCACCTTGGCAATCCAGCCCCCATGTCTAATTCGTCACAAGCTCGACATGAGGGAGATGGGACCGAACAACGCACATAGCAGCAAGGGTCAGAATAGACCGACCTCTGGATAAGACCGGATCGTGACGGCGGTCTGCAAGGCATGGCCGTTGCGGTTACCTCAACCCGTCAAGGGCCTCTTTCAGTCTTACGGTCACCGGGCCCGGCGCGACGTCGCCGATTGCGCGCCCATCGACCTCCACCACGGACCGCAATCCGATCAGGCTGTTGGTGAGGAAGGCCTCGTCGGCCTCCCACAGCTGCGCTGGCTCGAGCGGTACCTCCGCGACGCTGAGATCGAGGCGCGGGGCCAAGTCCAGGACAGAGGCGCGCGCAATGCCGGGCAGCACGCCCTCGGTCACGGGCGGCGTGAAAAGGCGACGGCCGCGCACCAGGAAGAGGTTGGCTGCCGTCGCACAGACCAGGCGGCCGGCGGTGTTCAGCATCAGCGCCTCGTCGGCGCCACGCTCCTCGGCCTCCAGGCGCGCCAGGACGTTGTCCAGATAGTTGAGCGTCTTGAGCCGCGAGAGAGGCGAATGCTCGTTGCGGCGCACACCGGCGAGGATCGCACGGAGAGGGTCGCGCGGCGGCGTCGTCCAGGCTACCGCCGTCATGAAGAGGCGCGGCCGCGGTGCGCTCGGCGGCAGAAGGCCGCGCGGACCGCTGCCGCGGGTGAGCGTGATGCGCAGCGCGGCACCGCCCTGGGAGAGCCCGTTCGCCGCCAGCAGCGCGTCGATCGCGCGCGGCAGATCGGCCTCGGGCAGCGGGATCTTCAGAGCGCGGGCTCCGGCCCACAGGCGCTCCAGGTGGGCTTCCAGGTCCAGCGCCCGGCCGGCCTCGGCGCGCAGGGTCTCGAACAGGCCGTCGCCGAGCAGGAGCCCCCGGTCGTCGAGCGGCAGCGCCGCATCGCTCGCCTCGAGCAGCCGGCCGTCCAGCCAGAGCTTCATTCGGCCGCGGCAGTGCGCGAGGTCTCGCCCTCGAGAAAGCGGCGCAACAACGCGAAGCCGTGCTCGGTCAGCACCGCCTCGGGATGGAACTGCAGGCCGGTCACGGCCAGGTGGCGATGCTGGAGCGCCATGATCTCGCCGGCCTCGCTGCGGGCGGTGACTTCGAGCGTGTCGGGCAGGCCTTCCTCGGCGACCACCAAGGAGTGATAGCGGGTCCCGACCAACGGGTTCGGCAGCCCGGCGAAGAGCCCGCTCGACGCGTGATGAATGCGCGAAGCCTTGCCGTGCAGGGGTTTCCGGGCGCGCTCGATCCGGGCACCGAAAGCCTGCCCGATGCACTGATGGCCGAGGCAGACGCCGAGGATCGGCAGACGCCCGGAGAAGTGGCGGATCGCCTCGACCGAAAGACCGGCCTCGTCGGGCGTGCAAGGCCCGGGCGAGACCACGATGTGGCTCGGCGCCAGCTCCTCGATCTCCCGAAGGCTCACCCGGTCGTTGCGCACGACGGCCGTCGGCCAGCCCAGCACGCGCAGATAGCGCGCCAGGTTGTGGACGAAGGAGTCGTAGTTATCGAGGACCAGAATCATCGATCCGCGCCTCGCTGGAGAGCGCCGTCATGAGCGCCCGGGCCTTGGCCAGCGATTCCTCGTATTCCGCCGCCGGCTCGGAGTCGGCGACGATCCCGCCGCCAGCCTGGAAGGTGACCGTCTCGCCGTGGATCGCAAAGGTCCGGATCACGATGTTGCTGTCCATGCCGCCGTCGAAGCCGATATAGCCGACGCTACCACAATAGGGCCCGCGCCGGGTCGGCTCGAGCTCGGCGATGATCTCCATGGCGCGGATCTTCGGCGCACCGGTGATCGAGCCGCCCGGGAAGGCCGCCTCCAGCAGATCGACGGGGCCGGCCTCCCGCCGCAGCCGCCCGGTGACCGTCGAGACCAGGTGATAGACCGTGGCGAAGCTTTCGAGCGCGCAGAGTTCCGGCACCTCGACCGAGTCGTCCTGGCAGACCCGCGACAGGTCGTTGCGCAGCAGATCGACGATCATGACGTTCTCGGCGCGGTCCTTCTCGCTCGCCCGCAGCCGGGCCGCGAAGGCGGCATCCGTCAGGGGGTCGCGGCCGCGCGGCAGCGTGCCCTTGATCGGCCGGGTCTCGACCTTGCCGTCGCGAAGCTGAAGAAAGCGCTCGGGCGACGAGGAGGCGATGACGGTCTCGCCGAAGCGCAGGAAGGCGGCGAAAGGCGCCGGGTTGAGCGCGCGCAGCCGGCGATAGAGCCCGAACGACGAGAGCCCGGCGGGCAGCGCGGCCCGGAACCGCTGAGTGAAGTTGGCCTGGAAGATATCGCCGGCGTAAATGTAGTCGATCACCCGCTGCACGGCGGCCTCGTAGGCCGGCCGCGAGAGGTTCGAGGCGACCGCGAGCGGCGCGTCGGAGGGCGGGATCGGGCCGAGTTCCGGCAGGCGGGTCAGACGTTCAGCCAAGGCCTCGGCGCGTGCCGCGGCCCGTCTTTCGCGAGGCCCGGGCTCGCGCTCCGGCAGCCCGCTCGAGACGATCCAAGCCTGGCGCGCCGTATGGTCGAACGCGATCACCAGGTCATAGAAGCCGAGCGCCATATCGGGAAATGGCAAGTCGTCCAGGCGAGTCGCCGGAATTAGCTCGAGATGGCGGCCCAGGTCATAGCCGAAGTAGCCGGCCACACCGCCTTGGAACGGCGGCAAGCCGCCGATTCGTTCGAGCCGAAGCTCGGCGAGTTGGCGCTTCAGCACCTCGAAGGGGTTGCCGCCGATTGGCTGGCCGTCGAGCTCGACCACCGAATCACGGCTGTACAACGTCCGGAAAGGCTCGACCGCGATGAAGCTGTATTGCCCCAAGCGCTCGGAGGGCCGAGCGCTGTCGAGAAAGACCGTGCCCTCGTCCTCTGCGAAAGCCGCAAAGACGGCCAGCGGGTCGCCATAGCCGATCTCTCGGACCA
>JAKSDN010001061.1 GCA_022360075.1 Kiloniellales bacterium
GAAGAAAGGCTCGGCGTCACCCTCGTTGTAGGCCGTGTAGACGGCCGCCATACGATCGATGAGATCCTGCTCCGGCATGCCCAGGCTCCTTCCCGCCAAGGAGCTTGCACGACTCCTCGCTGAATGTGAAGGCGGCGGCCCTTGGCGTGGCTTAACCGCGCCGGGGTTTGCACCGTCCCTGCGCAGCGTTTAATCAGGGCGTCGGATGTCACGCGGGAGCGGTGCCATGGCGAAGATCGATCATGAAACTAGCGAAGCGGGCCGCCAAGCCGCCGGCCTGTTGATGGACATCGAGGCGATTCTGTTCCGCCCGGAGGATCCCTTCATCTTCACCTCGGGAAGGGCGAGCCCGGTCTATGTCGATTGCCGGCGCATCATCTCCTTCCCGCAGGTGCGCGGCGCGCTCATGGACATGGCGGTCGACTGGGTCGAGCGGGAGCTGGGCCGGGACGGCCTCGACGTGGTCGCCGGCGGCGAGACCGCGGGCATTCCCTTCGCCGCCTGGATCGCCGAGCGCCTGGACCTGCCGATGATCTACGTGCGCAAGAAGCCCAAGGGCTTCGGCCGCAACGCCCAGATCGAGGGCACCTTCGAGGCGGGCGCGCGGGTGCTGCTGGTCGAGGACCTGGCGACCGACGGCGGCTCCAAGCTCAACTTCGTCGAGGCGATCCGCCAGGCCGGCGGCGCGGTCAGCCACTGCTTCGTGATCTTCCACTACGGTATCTTCCCGCAAAGCCTGGCCGACCTGGCCGCGCGCGGCATCGCGCTGCACGGCCTCGCCACCTGGTGGGACGCCCTGGCCGAGGCCGAGGCGCGCGGCTATCTCGACGCCGAAGGCCTGGTCCAAGTGCGCGCCTTCCTGGAAGACCCCGAGGCCTGGTCCGCCGCCCATGGCGGCAAGACCAGCGCGGACATCGCGGCAGGGTGAAGCGGCAGCCCGGCGGTCAGGACGCCTTGTCCAGGTCCTTCAGCCAGTCCTTCCACTGGACCTGCGGATGGTCGGGCCAGAAGTCGCTGTAGTAGGGAATGAGCGGCTTGTAGATGTCGAACACGCGGCGTAGCTCGAGCACCGCGTCGCCGCCATCCTCGGGCAGGATGGGCACCGCATCGACTTGCAGACGGACGCGCGGATGGCGGTCCGGCGCGGCGACCAGCATGCCGGCCGAGCGCTGGCCGATCGGCTCGCCGCCGGCCCGGAAGCCGGCTTCGATGGTCTGCATCAAGCGCTCCTCGAAGCTCTCGCCGGAGGCGCCCAGATAGGCCGCGTGCATCGCCTCGACGACGCCGCGGTCCTTCAGGCCGTTACCCATGACGATGAAGTTCTCGCCCGTCATGTGGCCGGTGTAGTCCTTGCCATGGCGCCCGCTGTGCACGGCGAGTGCCCCACCCGGCGTCATGAGCCCGACCTGGCGGTACTCGAAGTTCTCGTCGTAGGCGCGCAGGATCTCGAGCGCCCGCGCCGGTGCCACGCCATCGCCCAACAGGCTGAGACCGATCCGGCCGAGCCAGGGGTTGGAGTGGCATTGCGACGAGATGGCGCCGACGCCGCCCAAGATGTGCGGACAGCGCGATGCGACCCCGAAGGGACTGGTCGCCAGGCAGATGCCGACGGCATCGTCGGCGGGGTCTCGGGCGATCACCGTGAACGTCATGATGGCTTCCTCGTCATGGCGTGATCACGCCCGGCCCGCCTCGGCACGGGCGCTCCAGTCGCGCCAGCTACCGATGTCGGGATCGTCGGGCAGTGCTTGGTAGTAGGAGATGAGCGGCTCGTAGGTCTCGACCGCGGCGCAGAGCTGTCCGATGGCGTTGTCCGCGGCGCCGCCTGCGACTCCATGGGCCATGTCCACGCGCAGATCGGCCCGCCTCGGCCCGTCCGGCACGCCGACGTAGAGGCCCGCCGAGCGGACCTCGGCCTCGGGCCGCAAACAGGCAGCGCCGGCCTCGAGCGCGGCGACCAGTCGGCGCTCCAGAGAGTCGCCGCTGTCCAGCGCCCGCTCGGCCGCGACCAGCGCCGCGCCGTCGGCCAGGCCGTTGGCCAGCACGGCACGGTCGCCATCGGCCATGGCGCCGGACCAGATCGGCGTGCGCTCGCCGGAGAAGGCGCGGCCCTCCCCTCCCGCCGGGAGGATTGCCACCTGGCGGTAGGCGAAGTGGCGGTCGTGCTGGCGCAGCAGGGCGAAGATCTCCTCCGCCTCTAGAGTGTCGCGCAGCAGCTTGATGGCGAGCGCGCCCAGGTGGACGTTGGTGAAGGCCATGACCAGCACGGCGCCGAGCGCGCCGTCGACGAGAAAGCAGCGCGACGCGGCAGCCACGGTGCTGCTGGCGACCGCGGCGCCGAGCGCCCCGCTGGTCGGACAGCGCGCCAGCACACCGAGGGTGAAGTCGGCAGGTCCGCTGAAGGGCGAGTCCGGCATCGGCGCTTAGCGGCGCTCGGACGGGGCCGCGCCGGCCACCGAGACGGCGAACTCAGAGAGATCGCGCACGAGACGCTGGATCATCAGCTCGTGTCGCTGCTGCACGGCGAGGCTGCCGAGCTTGGGAATCGTGATCTCCATCTTGCGCGCGCCGGCGCCCGAGCCCGCGGTGCCGTAAATCTCAGCCGCGCGTTCCGGATGCGCGGCCAGATAGGCGCGCACGAGCGCCTGTTCCTCGCGATCGCTGAAGCCGCAGACGGCACTGATCGGCCGGAGGTAGCGCGCGGGCAGCGGCGCGGCATAGGCCGGGCTGGAGATCTGCGAGACGAAGCTGCGGTCCTTGCCGATCGCCCTGGCGCAGGCCTGACGCGTGCCCGGCGGTCGTCTGTCGAGAAACGTATTGAGTAGGATTTTGTAGTAGGCAACGGCCGAGAGAGGCTCCTGGAGCACACCGATATCGCGTGTCGGGCGCCGACCTACCCGCTTCGCCTGGGCACGCTTGCCTTCTTCGCGCACGCTGTGGTTCCTCTTCTCTGTTTATTATCAAATTTTTATGTCGGCGCCCGACAGCCAGCAAAGGTGCTGTGCGGCCATGCTTCAGCTCCTAAACCGAGCCTTGAAACTAGGCTGTTGCGATTCACCTTGTCAACTGCCTAAATTTATGAGCTCAATATTAGAGCGAACAATGAAAGGCTGCGTGGCGCGGGCCCTGCAGCCGAAGAACGCCTGACCGACAGGAGGTAAAGATGATCACCAGAAGGCAATCGCTGTGCGCCGTCGCGCTGGCCTCAGTTCTCCTCGCCCCGACAGTCTCGCTCGCCGCCGAGCCGCTCGTGGTCGGCATGTTCGGCCCCATGAGCGGCGAGAAGTCGGCATTCGGCACCCGCTTCCGCGAGGCGATCGAGATGTTCGTCGAGGACATCAACGGCCAGGGCGGGATCGAGGGCCGGCCGCTCGAGGTGATCTACGAGGACAGCCGCGGCAATCCGCGCGAGGCCGCGAACATCGCCCAGAAGTTCGCCCAGAACGACGATATGCTGGCGGTGGTCGGCGGCTGGTCGAGCTCCGAGTCGATGGCCGCGGCGCCGATCCTGACGGACGCCGGCCTGCCCCAGGTCAGCCCGACCGCCTCGCATCCCGACTTCACGCAGATGAGCGAATTCCAGTTCCGCATGGTCAACACCCAGAAGAGCCTGTCGTTCGTCCACCGCGACCTGCTGATGGGCAAGCTAGGGCTCAAGCGCATCGCCATCCTCTACTACCAGGACGACTGGGGCGCCTATGTGAACACCTCGACGGCCGAGCGCGTGCGCGAAGCGGGCGGCGAAGTCGTGCTGCAGGAGGCCATGATCCCCGACAGCAAGGACTTTCGCGCCCTCGTGACCAAGGTGAAGTCCGCCGAGCCGGACGGCGTCTTTCTGGCTAGCCACTACGCCGAGTCCTCGATCTTCATCCGCCAGATGCGCCAAGCCGGAATCGAGGTTGCGGTTCTCGGCGCGGACACGCTCCAGAACCCGAAGTTCCTGGAGCTCGCCGGCGATGCGGCCGAGGGCGTGGTCATGCCCAGCTACTATTTCTCCGAGGACCCCGACGCGCTCGACTTCACCAAGGCCTATGAAGCGCACTGGGGCCGGCTGCCCGACTACTACGCGGTCTTCGGCTACGACGCGATCGGCATCGTCTCGCAGAGCATCGGCAACGTCATTCGCGGCGGCGGCGAGCTGACGCGCGCGGCGGTCCGCGACCAGATCGCGGCCACCAAGGACTATCCCGGCGTCGGCGGCGCGAATACCTTCGACGAAGTGGGCGACGTGGTGAAGCCGATGCGCGTCCTGCAGATCCGTGACGGCGGCTACCGGCTTTACGACTGATCCCTCTTCCGGCCGGCGTCGTTCAGTCGGGAGACTTGGACGACCCGGCCCGACGGCCGGCGCGAGCCGAGGCGTGGCGGACACATGATCGAGTTCTTCAGCCAGCTTCTCAACGGGCTGGTGATCGGGAATATCTACGCGCTGATCGCGATCGGCTTCACGCTGATCTTCGGCGTGTCGAACCTGATCAACTTCGCCCAGGGCTCGCTGCTCATGCTGGGCGGCTTCCTCGCCTACAGCCTCTACGGCTACGGGGCGGACATCTGGGTCGCGGGTGGTGTCTCCATCGCCATCACGATGGCCGCCGGCATGGCGATCGAGCGCGTCGCCCTGCGGCCGCTCGAGAACGCGCCCTGGATCGCGCCGCTGCTGTCGACGCTGGCCATCACCTTCGTCTTCGACCAGGCCGCCGAGCTGATCTGGTCGCCCGAGATCCAGCCCTTCCCCAGTCCGCTCTCGCAGTATGTCTGGATCGTCGGCGCGGCTTTCGTGACCGGCTTGGATATCGCGATCCTGCTGATCTCCCTGGGCACGGTGCTGGCGCTCTGGCTGTTCCTGACCCGGACCTGGACCGGCAGGGCGCTCAGGGCCATGTCGCAGGACCTCGACGCGGCGCGCCAGATGGGCGTCGACGTCGATGCCCTGCGCCGCATCGCCTTCGGTCTCGGCGCGGGGCTCGCCGCACTCGCGGGCGTCTTGGTCGCCATGTACTTCGAGAGCATCTTCCCACAGATGGGCATCCCCTTCGGGCTCAAGGGCTTCGTCGCCGCCCTGCTGGGCGGGCTCGCGAGCGTGCCGGGCGCGATCGTCGGCGGCTTCGTCCTGGGCGGGCTGGAGGCGCTCGCCGTCGGCTACGTGGGCGAGGGCGCGCGCGACATGATCGCCTTCTCGGTGCTCCTGCTGGTCCTGCTCCTGCGGCCCCAAGGCCTGATCGGCCACCGGCGCCTGGACGCGCTGGGCGGCACGGGCGGCGCCTCCGGCATCATGCCCTCGACCAGCATCCTGGCCGGCCAGGGCGGGGCGGTGCGCCGCTCGAGCCGCGGCTTCTCCCTGCCGTTTCGCTGGATCGCCGCGCTCTGCGCGCTCCTCGCACTGGCACCCTGGCTCGGCTTCGACGCCTATATCGTCCAGTCGCTGCTGGTCGCCTTCATCTTCGCGATCCTGACCGTCAGCCTGACGGTCTTGAGCGGCGCCTCCGGCGTGATGTTCATCGGCTTCGGCGGCCTCTTCGCCATCGGCGCCTACGTCGGCGCCTTCGCCGCCAAGAGCTGGGGTCTGCCGATCGAGGCGGCGCTGCTCTCCGCCGGCCTCGCCACCGCCACCCTCGCCCTGCTGGTCGGCGCCATCTGCGCGCCGCTCTCCGGCCACGTCGTCGCCCTGGCGGCGCTGGCGATCGGCAATCTCGTCTACCTCGTGCTGCTCAACTGGATCTCCGTGACCGGCGGTCCCAACGGCCTGATCGGCGTCCCGCGCCCGCCGCTGGCGCTCGGCCTGAACCTCTCCCTCGGCACGCTGGAGGCCCAGTACCTGCAAGCGATCGTCGTCTTCCTGATCGTCTTCTGGCTGGCGTCCCGGCTGCTCGAGTCGCCGGTTGGGCGCGCCTTTCGCGCGATTCGGGAGGACCGGCCCGCGGCCCATGCCGCCGGCCTACAGGTCAAGCGCTACCTCCTCTCGTCCTTCGCCTTCGCCGGCTTCGGCGCGGGGATGGCCGGTGCGCTCTATTGCTACCTGCACCGCTTCATCAGCCCCGACAGCTTCCGGCTCGACACCTCGTTCCTCCTGGTCGCCGCCGTGGTCCTGGGCGGGCTCGGCAATCTGACCGGCGCGGCGATCGCGGGGGCGGCCATCGCGCTCCTGCCGGAGCTGCTGCGCGACTTCGCCGACTACCGGATGGTGCTGTTCGGGCTGCTGCTGCTGGTCGCGCTGCGCCTGCGCCCCGAAGGCCTGGCCGGCGTCAAGTAGCGGTCATGGACTCGCCCGCCGCCAAGACGAACCCCGCGCTGGAGATCGCCGATCTGACAATCGAGTTCGGCGGTTTGCTGGCGGTCGACTCGCTGACGTTTTCGGTCGAGCCGGGCGCCTGCGTCGGCCTCGTCGGGCCGAACGGTGCCGGCAAATCGACGCTGATCCAGGCGATCAACGGCTTC
>JAKSDN010000812.1 GCA_022360075.1 Kiloniellales bacterium
CTCGACGAGCCGACCGCGGTGCTGACGCCGCAGGAGACCGACGAGCTGTTCCGCATCCTCGGGCGGCTCAAGGCCGAGGGCAAGACGGTGGTGCTGATCACCCACAAGCTGCAGGAGATCATGGCGATCACCGACCGGGTCACCGTGATGCGCGACGGCGCGGTGGTCGGCAACGTCGCGACCGCCGAGACCAGCCGCGGGGCGCTGGCCGAGATGATGGTCGGCCGCCAGGTGCTGCTGCGGGTCGAGAAGACGCCGGCCAACCCGGGCGCGCCAGTGCTCGCTGTCTCGGGCCTCACGGTGTGCGACGAGGGCGGCACGCCGCGTGTGATCGACGCGAGCTTCGAGGTCCGGGCCGGCGAGATCCTCGGCATTGCCGGTGTTTCGGGCAACGGCCAGTCCGAGCTGATCGAGGCCCTGGCCGGACTGCGGCCGGCCGCGGCCGGCGAGATCGCGCTGAACGGGGTACCGCTCAGCGCCGCCGCAGACGCCCATGCCTTGCGCGAGCGCGGTCTCGGCCACGTTCCCGAGGATCGTCTCAAGATGGGCGTGGTCGTCTCCTTCGACGCCAGCGAGAGCGCGATCCTCGGCTACCACGACGACCCGGCCTACAACGGCCGCTTCCTGAGCGACCGCGGCGCGGTTGTCGCCCACTGCGGCAACTTGATGCAGGCCTTCGACGTGCGCCCGACCGAGCCCCTGTGGCGCACCGGGGCCTTTTCCGGCGGCAACCAGCAAAAGCTGGTCCTGGCGCGCGAGATCGAGCGCGACCCCGGCCTGCTGCTGGTGGGCCAGCCGACCCGCGGCGTCGACATCGGCGCCATCGAGTTCATCCACCGCCGCCTGATCGAGATGCGCGACGCCGGCAAGGCGATCCTGCTGATCTCGGCCGAGCTCGAGGAGATCATGGCGCTCGCCGACCGCATCGCGGTCATGCACGAGGGCCGCATCGTCGGCGAGATGCCCGCCACCGCCGCCGACCCCCAGCGTATCGGCTGCCTGATGGCGGGGATCGTGGAGGAGGAGACGTGAAGGCGCACACCTCCACTGTCACCCTCGGGCTTGACCCGAGGGTCCATGGCGGCCCTGGAACCGGGACCAGGATCCTCCTGGGATCGGCCCCTGCCGCCTCTGCCATGGATGCTCGGGTCAAGCCCGAGCATGACAGATTTGGCGGGCCCCACCCATGAAAGCCGGCGGCCTGCCGCGTTGGGTCGACTTGGCGCTGATACCGGCGATCAACCTGATCGCCGCGCTGCTGATCGCCGGGCTCGTCGTCCTGATCGTCGGGGAATCGCCCTGGGTCGCGCTGAAGGCGCTGATCTGGGGCGCCTTCGGCTCCTGGGATCAGATCGGCTACACGCTGTTCTACACGACCAGCCTGATCTGCACGGGCTTGGCGGTCGCCATCGCCTTTCACTGCGGGCTGTTCAACATCGGCGGCGAGGGCCAGGCGATGATGGGCGGGCTCGGCGTCGCGCTGGTCTGCATCGGGCTCGACGGCTGGCCCTGGCCGATCCTGTTTCCGCTCGCCGTGCTGGCGGCCATTCTGTTCGGCGGCTTCTGGGCCTTCGTGCCGGGATACCTGCAGGCCACGCGCGGCAGCCACACCGTGATCACCACGATCATGTTCAACTTCCTGGCCGCGATCCTGCTCAACTACCTGCTGGTCGAGGTGCTGATCGGCCCGGGCCAGCAGTCGCCGCAGACCATCCGCTTCGACGAGGCCGGCCACTTGCCCTTCGCCCACGAGCTCCTGCAGGCGTTCGGCGTCAAGACCGGGCGCTCGCCGCTCAACATCTCTTTCGTGCTGGCGCTCGGCGTCGCCGCGCTGGTCTGGCTGTTTCTCTGGCGCAGCCGCTGGGGCTATGCGCTGCGCTGCGTCGGCGCCAACGAGCAGGCGGCGCGCTACGGCGGCATCTCGCCCGGACGCAACATCATGCTGGCCATGGCGCTGTCGGGCGCGCTCGCCGGCCTGCTCGCGGTCAACGAAGTGATGGGCGCGCAGCATCGCCTCGTGCTGGGCTTCACCGCCGGCTTCGGCTTCACCGGCATCGCGGTCGC
>JAKSDN010001086.1 GCA_022360075.1 Kiloniellales bacterium
CATTTCCTGCATGGCCTCGCCGAAGTGACGCTGGTGCTCGTGCTCTTCACCGATGCCTCGCGTATCGACCTTGGGCTATTGCGCCGCGAGCACGACCTGCCGGTGCGCATGCTCGGCCTCGGCCTGCCGCTGACCATCGCGCTCGGCGCCGTGGTCGCTGCCGCGCTCTTCGGGACCCTGTCGTTCTGGGAGGCGGCGGTGCTGGCGGCGATCCTGGCGCCCACGGACGCTGCGCTCGGCGAGGCGGTCGTGAGCAACAAGTCCGTGCCCGTGCGCATGCGCCAGACGCTCAATGTCGAAAGTGGCCTCAACGACGGTATCGCGCTGCCGGTGGTGCTGATCCTTCTGGCCTGCGCGGGCGCCGCCACGGAGACGGAGCGGAGCCTGTCGGACTGGCTGTGGTTCGCCGGGCTCCAGGTCGGTCTCGGGCCGCTCGCCGGCATCGCCGTGGGATGGCTGGGCGGCTGGCTGATCGACAAGGCGGTGCGCCACGAGTGGATGAGCCACGTCTTCCAGCAGATCTCGGCCATCGCGCTCGCGCTGCTGGCCTTCGCGCTCGCCGAGGAGATCGGCGGCAACGGCTTCATCGCGGCCTTCTGCGCCGGCCTTACGATCGGCAACACCAAGCGCGGCGTCTGCCACAGCCTCTACGAATTCGGCGAGGCCGAGGGCCATCTGCTGACCATCCTGGCCTTCTTCTTCTTTGGGGTCGCGATGGTGCCGGAGGTGCTACCGCATATCGACCTCACCGTGTTCGCCTACGCCGTGCTCAGCCTGACCGTCGTGCGCATGCTGCCGGTCACCTTGTCGCTGCTCGGCACGGGGCTATCCTGGTGCAGCCACCTGTTCCTGGGCTGGTTCGGCCCGCGCGGCCTGGCCTCGATCCTGTTCCTTCTGCTGGTCGTCGAGGGCGCGGGCCTGCCCGGCGGCGAGACCATCAAGGTGGTGGTGATCACGACGATCCTGCTCAGCATCGTCCTGCACGGCGTGAGCGCCGTGCCGGCCTCCCACTGGTACGCCCGCCAAGTCGAGCAGCCGAGCGGCGAAGCCATGGCCGAGCACGAAGCGGTCGGCGAGATGCCGCTGCGCTCCGGGCGCTGACGGCATCGCGGGGAGGCGCTTGAGATGGACGAGGTGGGGTCCTGGATACAGCCGGTGCTCATGCTGCCGGGCCTGGGGCTCTTGCTGCTTTCGACGACCGCGCGCTTCGGCCAGCTCGAGGCGCAGCTTCACGCGGTCCTCGCCCGCGAGCCCGGGCCGAGCGCGGCACAGCTTCAGCGCTTGCGCCTGCGCGCCCGGCAGTTCCGGGTCGCGATCGTCAGCCTCTACCTCGGCATCGCCGCGCTGGCGCTGGGCAGCCTGGTCGGCGGCCTGGTCGCCGCGGCCGCCGGACCGCTGGCAGCTGTGGTCACCCTGTCCATGTGCCTGGCGGTCGCCGCGACCGTCGTTGCGGCCGTCGCCCTGATCCGCGAATCGCGGCACTCGATCGACGTCTTCGAGCTGGAGAGCCGGGCGGCCGAGGCCAACGCTGGACGAGAGACACAACCACGCTAGTTCCGAAAACGGGGCAGCGACACAAAGGAGAGATCACCATGGCGCGAGCGAGCGACGGGGACGGCCCGGTCATCACGTTGTCGAAGAACGGGCCCCTGATCGTGAAGGGCCTGGAGCGCTTCACCAACTCGCGCGGCGACGTGATCGAGACCAAGAAGATGATGGCGCTCTGCCGCTGCGGCGCCTCGGAGACCAAGCCCTTCTGCGACGGCACGCACAGCAAGATCGACTTCACCGACGAGAAGCTCGACGGCCGCCAGCCCGACCGGCGCGACAGCTACGCCGGCAAGACGATCACGATCCACGACAACCGCGGTATCTGCGCCCATGCCGGCGCCTGCACCGACGGCCTCAAGACGGTCTGGCGTATGGACACCGAGCCCTGGATCGATCCCGACGGCGCCGAGGCGAAGGCGATCATCGACACGATCGCCCGCTGCCCCTCGGGTGCGCTCAGCTACACGATCGACGAGGTCGAGCATCGCGATCTGGAGGGACCGCCGGCGATTCAGGTCTCCAAGGACGGGCCCTATCACGTGAGCGGTGGGGTCGGGCTCGAGGGTGTGGATTGGGGCGAGGGCGCCTCGCAGGAGCACTTCGCGCTCTGCCGCTGCGGCCAGTCCAAGAACAAGCCCTTCTGCGACGGCTCGCACTGGTACGCCAAGTTCACAGACGACGAGGCGCTGACCGTCGCCGCCGCCGAGGCCGTGGGCCAGGAGACCGAGCGCGTCTGGTACAAAGTGGCCGAGGTCGACGCCCTGCCCGAGGACGGGGTCATGGCGGTCAGCGCCGGCACGCGGACGCTGGCGCTCACGCGGCATGACGGCAAGCTCGGCGCGCTCGACAACCGCTGCCCGCACCAGGGCGGCCCGCTCGGCGAGGGCACGATCGAGAACGGCCGGCTGAAGTGCCCCTGGCACGGCTACGACTTCGACCCGCTGAGCGGCAAGGGCGCGGAGGCGCGCGGCGACTGCGTCGAGACCTTCGAGCTCGAGGCCCGCGCCGACGGGATCTACGTCGCCGTCGACGAGGTGAAGGCCGAGGTCCGCACGGTGAGCGACGTGATGGCCGAGACCATGGTCAACTGGGGCGTGACCCACGTCTTCGGCATGGTCGGCCACTCCAACCTCGGCCTCGCCGATGCGATCCGCAAGCAGGAGGCCGAGGGCAAGCTCAGCTTCATCGGCATCCGCCACGAGGGGGCGGCGGCCTTCGCCTGTTCGGGCTACGCCAAGACCAGCGGGCGGCCCGCCGCCTGCCTATCGATCGCCGGACCGGGCGCGACCAACCTGCTGACCGGCCTGTGGGACGCGAAGATGGACCGCGCGCCGGTGCTGGCGCTGACCGGCCAGGTCGACACGCAGGTGCTCGGGCCGGGCGCCTTCCAGGAGGTCGACCTGGCGGCGGCCTTCCGCTCGGTCGCGCGCTGGAGCCAGACCGTGCTGCCGCAGAGCCGGCACGCCGAGCTGATGACGCTCGCGCTCAAGCACGCCGTCGTCGAGCGCGACGTCGCGCACCTGATCTTCCCCGACGAGGTCCAGGTGTTGCCGGCGGCCGAGGGTGCGAAGGCCGCGGGCCCCGAGGGTCGCATCACCCCGCAGGAGATCGCGCCGCCGGCCGCCGCGGTCGAGCAGGCGCTCGATCTGCTGCGGAAGGCGAAGCGGCCGGTGATCATCGTCGGCCACGGCGCGCGCTTCCAGATGGAAGGCGTCGTCGCGCTGGCGGAGAAGTTGGGCGCGCCCGTCCTCACGACGTTCAAGGGCAAGGGGCTCATTCCCGACTCCCACCCGCTCGCCTGCGGCGTGCTCGGCCGCAGCGGGACCTCGATCGCCAGCTACTTCATGAACGAGGCCGACCTCCTGGTCGTGTTGGGCGCGTCGTTCTCGAACCACACCGGCATCACGCCCAAGATCCCGACGATCCA
>JAKSDN010000218.1 GCA_022360075.1 Kiloniellales bacterium
ACCGGCGGCAACGTCGAGGCGATCCTCATGTCCCTGCCGCCGATGGCGGCCTGGCCTTAGGGGCATTCAAGCCAGAGGCCGAGGCTCAGCTTCGGCCACTTGTTTCACGCCCGCGGTTTCTTGATCTATGATCAGCCGATAGGGGAAACGAATCAGGCGCTTGAAGCAATGCTGCGAGATCAGCTTTCTGACTTGACCAGAGAGCATGAGACGGAGATTAGAGAGCGGGGCGTCACCGGCCTTGCGCTGTTTGGGTCCACGGCCCGTGGCGAAGAAGGACCGCGCAGTGATGTCGATATCGTGCTCGATATCGACCCCAACAGGCGACTATCGCTGTTCGATCTCTCGGGGTTACGTCTCTTCTTCTGCGATCTCTTCGGCCGAGAGGCTGATGTCGTAATTCGCAAGAACCTGCGCCCGAGGTTCCGCGAGAAGGTCTCCAAAGAGGAATTCAAGGTACTGTGATGCCGGCCGATCGGATCCTGGACCGGCTGCGCGACATATTGAACGCCATTGACGCAATCCAACGCTACACGGATGGCCGGTCGTACGCCTCGTTCAAGGCGGACCGTCTCGTCGTGGATGCGGTGGAACGGAACATCGAACGATTGTCGGAGGCGTCCAGACATATCCCCGAGGCGATGAAGCTTGAGCATCCGGAAATCCATTGGCGCGCCGTAGCCGATGTCGGAAACGTCCTGCGCCACGCCTACAATCAAGTACTGGACGAAGAGACCTGGGTGATCGTGTCCCAGGATGCAGAGCCGTTGAAAATAGCTGTCCTAGTGGTTCAATTCCGACACTTGAGTCCGATGAATTTGGATCAAGTGTCGACCAGAATTGAACCCAATCAAAGATTCACCTAGTGGGACGGCCCGACGTTCCGGGATCGGAATGTCGGAGTCGAACCACTAGCCCTGATCGCAAAGCTCGAAGAGCACTGATCTTGCAGGGCAAATCTCGTTCTGCTTGCCGCCTCGAACGAATTGGCTCGAATGGCCATACTTTCGTGGGTCATTGCGAGCCGGCACGGCAATCCAGAGAAACCGCTCAGGCAATAGGAGATTCGATTGCTTCGCATCGCTCGCAATGATGATCCATCCGTCTATTTGGTGCCTCTTGCCAAGATCTTGGTCTGAGCTCGTCAATAGCTACGCCTTATCCGAAACCAGCACCTCGAGCTTCGCCAGACAGGCCTCCCGGTCCGGTGCGAAATCCTGCTCGATCCACCAAGCCTCCACGGCGCGCACCAGGCGGCCGACCTCAGGGCCTTTCGGCACGCCGAGTGCCTGGGCGTCGCGGCCGCGCAGAGGAAAGGTCGGGGCCGGCCAGGTCTCGACCTCGGCCAGAGCCCGGCGTAGCGGCGCCCGGTCCGAGGCCTTGCCCCGGGCCCAGGTCAGCAGCAACAAGTCACCGGCCAAAGCGTTGCCGAGCCGGTAGATGAACCGCCGCAAGGTCTTCGGCGGCGCTTCCTCGGAAAATCCCGTTGGCGGCGCCATGAGAGCGCTGAGCCGGGTCCAGCCGGCCTTGGAGAGGCGCAGGCGGCGGCCGACCGCCTCGCCGCCGGCGCCGTCGGTCTCCAGCAGCGCCGCCAGCCGGCGCAAGCTGTCGGGCTGCTGCCCGGCGGTCTCCACCCGAAGCAAGCGGCCCAGGGCGTCCAACCGCCGAGCCTCCGGCAGCACCGCCGCCAGAATGTCGCGCTCGACCATCACCGTGAGCACCGGCACCGGATCGGTCGCTTTCAGCAGCTTCATCAGCTCGGCGCGGATGCGCTCGCCCGAGAGCCCGGCCAGCTTCGGCGCCAGCGCGCTCGCCGCGGCCAAGCCCTCCGGGTCGAGCGAGCCATGGCCGTAGTGGGCCTGGAAGCGGAAGAAGCGGAGCAGGCGCAGGTGGTCCTCTTCGATGCGGTCGCGCGCCGCGCCGACGAAGCGCACGCGCCCGCCCCGGAGGTCCGCGAGACCGCCGAAGGGATCGAACAGTGTGCCGTCCGGCGCGCAGGAGAGCGCGTTCATGGTCAGGTCGCGGCGCGCGGCGTCGGCCAGCCAGTCGTCGGTGAAGGCGACCCGGGCGCGGCGGCCGAAGGTCTCGACGTCCTCGCGCAGGCTGGTGACTTCGAAAGGCTTGCCGCCGGCGACCGCCGTGATGGTGCCGTGCTCGATGCCGGTCGGCACCGCCTGCAGACCGGCCTGCTCCAGCAGGGCGACGACCCGCTCGGGCGCTTCCGGGGTCGCCAGGTCGACGTCGGTGACCGGCCGGCCGGCGATCGCGTCGCGCACGCAGCCGCCGACGAAGCGCACCTCGCCGCCTTCGGCGGTCAGGGCCGCGACCACGGCACGGGTCTCGGCCGCGACCATCCAGTCCTGGAGCTCGAGCTTGCCGACCGGTTCCATGCGGGGTTCCGAGGCCGGATCGCGCCGGCCGGCGCGGCGCGGCCTCTAGATCTTCCCGTCGAGGCCCATCTGGAAGTACTTGTGCACGATCTGCTCCTGGTTCTCCAGGAGCCAGTCGATGCTGGGCTCGAAGCGCATGGCCTTGGCGATCGCCTTGGCCGTGGCCTCGCGGTGGATGTCGAAGAGGGCGCGGTGATCGAGCTTGTCGTCGCTCGCCACGCTGGGGTTCAGCCAGACCGAGACGATGATGCCGAGCTCGTCGGCCCTGTCCTTGGGGATGTCGCCGTTGCGGATCGCATCCAGCACGCCGTTGGCGATGGCGCCCTGCACGGTGCCCATGAGGATGTTGGTGTAGCGGTTGTTGTCGACCGTCACCTTGCTGACCATCAGGGTCGGCGGGCGCACCATGATGTCGGTGTTCATGATCGCCAGCACCTTGGTGTGGCCCTTGACCTGATCGCCCATCAGGGTGGCGAAGGCCGTACCGACCGGCCCGTCGAGCTCGCCGATCACCACTTCCGGTTCCGCGGCCGTGCCCGGCGGGCCGCCCGCCACCAAGGCCTCGCCGACGCGCAGGATGATCCGATCGCCCATGTCGCTTCCCCTCTGTCAGTTTCGCGTTCACGCTGCGGCCGATCATAGCGACGCCGGCCCGCGGCGTCGCAGGGAATATGGCGGATCTTGCGTTGCGCAAAGC
>JAKSDN010000251.1 GCA_022360075.1 Kiloniellales bacterium
CGTTCGAAGGCGCCGAAGATCATGAGGGAGCCGGTCCGATCAGCCGGTCAGGCGGGCGAGCGCCGATTCCGCGCTCACCTCCTCGCGCTCGCCGCTGCCTCGCGCCTTCAGCTCGACAACGCCGTTCTTCAGGCCGCGCGGCCCGACAATGAGCTGCCAGGGCAAGCCGATCAGGTCCATCGAGGCGAGTCACGACGAGTCCGGCATCGTCTGGCCGAAGAGCGTGGCCCCCTTCGACGTGGGTCTGGTCAACCTGCGCGCCGCGGACGCGGCTTGCACGGCCGCCTGCGACGCGCTCTACGGCAAGCTGAACGCGGCCGGGGTCGAAACGCTCTACGACGACCGGGACGAGAGCGCCGGGGCCAAGTTCGCCTCGATGGACCTGATCGGCTTGCCCTGGCAGCTCATTGTCGGGCCGCGCGGCCTGAAGAACGGCGTTGTCGAGCTGAAGGCGCGGGGCAGCGGCGAGCGCGAGGAGGTGAGCGCGGAATCGGCGCTCGCCCGCCTGACCGGCTGATCGGACCGGCTCCCTCATGATCTTCGGCGCCTTCGAACGCCTGGTCGCGATGCGCTATCTGCGCGCGCGCCGCCAGGAGGGCTTCATCTCGGTCATCGCCGCCTTCTCGCTGCTGGGCATCGCGCTCGGCGTGGCGACCCTGATCATCGTGATGGCGGTGATGAACGGCTTCCGTCAGGAGCTGATGTCGCGGATCCTGGGCGTAAACGGGCACCTGACGGTGTTCTCCAACCAGGGCCCGATCCAGGACTTCGAGAGCCTGAGCGATCGGCTGCGTGCCCTGCCGAGCGTGGTCAACGTCACGCCCCAGGTCCAGGGCCAGGTCATGGTGACCTCCGAGGGCAACGCGACCGGGGCGGCGGTGCGCGGCATCGCCAGCGCCGATCTGAAGGCGCGCGACCTGATCGCCGGTAGCCTGATCGCCGGCTCGCTCGACGACTTCGCCGGCGAGGACGTGATCCTGGTCGGCTCGCGCATGGCCCGGCGCCTCGGCCGTACGGTCGGCGACCACTTGCGCTTGGTCGCACCCCAAGGCACGACCACGGCGATCGGCACCGTGCCGCGCATGAAGACCTATCGCATCGTCGGCCTCTTCGAGGTCGGCATGTTCGAGTACGACAACAGCTTCATCTACATGCCGCTGGAGGCCGCACAGCTCTTCTTCAAGCTGCCCGCCTCGGTCAATGCGGTCGAGGTCTTCGCCGACGACCCGGACGAGGTGCGTCGCCTTCGCCCCGAGATCGACCAGAGCATCGGCCCGGGCTTTCGCAGCGTCGACTGGCAGCGCGCCAACTCCAGCTTCTTCAACGCGATCCAGGTCGAGCGCAACGTCATGTTCCTGATCCTGTCGCTGATCATCCTGGTCGCGGCCTTCAACATCCTCTCCGGCCAATACATGCTGGTGAAGAGCAAGGGGCGGGACATCGCGATCCTGCGCACCATGGGCGCCACCCGCGGCATGGTCTTGCGGATCTTCTTTCTCTCCGGCGCCAGCATCGGCCTGCTCGGCACGGTCATCGGATTCGGTCTCGGGTTGGCCTTCGCCGACAACATCGAGACCATCCGCCAGTGGCTGCAGAGCCTGACCGGCACAAAGCTCTTCGCCGCCGAGATCTATTTCCTGTCGCAACTGCCGGCCGAGATCGACCCGGTCGAGGTCACCCAGGTGATCTCGATGGCGCTCTTCTGGTCCTTCCTCGCGCCGCTCTTCCCGGCCTGGCGCGCGGCGCGCCTCGATCCGGTGGAAGCGCTGCGCTATGAGTGAGGCTCCGGGCGAGCGGCACGGCCTGCGGCTCGAGGCGATCGTCAAGACTTTCCGCCAGGCCGGCCGGGACCTGGAAGTGCTGCGGACGGTCGATCTCAGGATCGAGTCGGGGGAGCTGGTCGCCCTTGTCGGGCCGTCGGGCGCCGGTAAGTCGACGCTGCTGCATGTGGCGGGCCTGCTGGAGCGGCCGGACGGCGGCGAGATCTACGTCGACGGCACCGCCTGCTCGAAGCTCGGTGACAAGGAGCGCACCGGCCTGCGCCGCACGACCATCGGCTTCGTCTATCAGCACCACCATCTGTTGCCGGAGTTCTCAGCGCTCGAGAATCTGGTTGTGCCGCAGATGATCGACGGCCGGGCAAAATCCGTGGCACGGGCGCGCGCCCGCGACCTGCTCGAGATGGTCGGATTGTCGGAGCGCGCCGACCACCGGCCGGGCCGGCTCTCCGGTGGCGAGCAGCAGCGCGTGGCGATCGCTCGGGCGCTGGCCAACGAGCCGCAAATCCTGCTCGCCGACGAGCCGACCGGGAACCTCGATCCGCACACGGCAGACGACGTCTTCGCGCTGCTGACCAAGCTGGTGCGCGATGCAGGCCTGGCCGCCCTGATCGCCACGCACAATATGGACCTGGCGGCCCGCATGGACCGGACCCTTCGCTTGGAGGAGGGTCACGTCATCGCCGCCTGAGCGAGGGCGCATCGCCTTGAACTCAGGTTCTGCCACGAGGGTTTTGCTCGCGATCCTGCTCGCCGTGACCGTCGGCTGCGCCGAGACACGGCCTGAGCCTATGCCACGAACGGCGAGCTTTCTCCGCGCCGTGGCCAGTCTTGCCGCGGCGGACCGTGACGTCATCCAAGTCTCGATCTACGAGATCCCTCCGGGCACGAAGATCGAGGAGGTCGTGCTGCTCGGCCCGAAGGGAGAGCGGGTCAGCACGCGCGACTTCATCACTTCGACGAGCAAGAGCGGGCCCGGCGTCACGCGCGGGCCGATCACCTTCGGCTTCGCCTACAACGCGCGCATTCCACGCGAGGACAGTCGCGGCGGCCGGCCCGGTGTGCTCAGCCAGCGCAAGCTCGCGTTTCTGACGCTGCCGGCGCAGTCACGCTATCGTGACGCGCCAACGGCCTGGCGGATCGAGCTGCGCTACCGCGATCAGTTGGGCGACCCGCGCATTCTCTCGGTACCGCCGCCGTTGCCCTGACTGTCCACAGGCTGTGGAACACTCCGCCATGTACAGACTCGGGCAGCGCGTGGAATCCTCCGCTTCGAAATGCCGCACGCCAATTTCGTCCATCTGAGGGTCCATTCGGCTTACTCGCTCTCCGAAGGAGCGATCAAGACGAAGGCGCTGATCAAGCTCTGCCAGGCGCAGGGCATGCCGGCGGTCGCCGTGACCGACAGCGGCAACCTGTTCGGCGCGCTGGAGTTCGCTTTGGCGGCGGTCGAGGCGGGGGTCCAGCCGATCATCGGCTGCGAGCTCGCGATCGCGCGCGAGGACCAGGAGGGCCGCAACGGCAGCGCGCCGCCGCCCGATCTGCTCGTGCTGCTGGTCAAGGACGAGCAGGGCTACCGTAACCTTTTGCGCCTGGTCAGCCGCGCCTATCTCGAGAGCGAAGCCGGCGAGCCGGCCTGCGTCAGGCTGGCCGATCTCGAGTCCCTGTCAGACGGCCTGATCGCGCTGACGGGCGGGCCGAAGGGGGCGGTCGGACGGCTGCTGCACGACGGCCGCGACGAGCCCGCCGAGGCGATGCTGCGCGCCTTGGCCCGCCTGTTTCCGGATCGGCTCTATGTCGAGCTGATGCGGCACGGCGAGGAGGCCGAGGCCGCGATCGAGGAGCGACTGGTCGCGCTCGCCTATCGCCACGACCTACCCTTGATCGCCACCAACGATGCTTACTTCGCCGATGCGCAGATGTACGAGGCGCACGATGCGCTCATCTGTATTGCCGACGGCACCTATGTCGGGCAGGGGGAGCGTCGCCGCCTGACGCCGGAGCATCGCTTCAAGACGGCCGAGGAGATGGCCGCGCTCTTCGCGGACCTGCCGGAAGCGGTCGACAACAGCCTGGTGGTCGCGCGGCGCTGCGCCTTCTATCCGGAGCCCCGTTCGCCGATCTTGCCGGCCTTCCCGACCGAAGGCGGACGCAGCGAGGCGGAGGAGCTGAAGGCACAGGCCCAGGCTGGCTTGGACGCGCGGCTCGAGCGGCACGTCTTCACTGGGGAGATGGACGAGGGCGCCCGCGAAGCCGCCGCGCGTCCCTACCGCGAACGGCTCGAATACGAGCTCGGCGTGATCGAGGAGATGGGCTTTCCCGGCTACTTCCTGATCGTCGCCGACTTCATCAAGTGGGCCAAGCAGCAGAGCATTCCGGTCGGGCCGGGCCGCGGCTCGGGCGCGGGCTCCGTGGTCGCCTGGGCGCTCACCATCACCGACCTCGACCCCTTGCGCTGGGGCCTGCTGTTCGAGCGCTTCCTCAACCCGGCGCGCGTGTCGATGCCGGACTTCGACATCGACTTCTGCCAGGAAGAGCGCGACCGCGTGCTGCACTACGTGCAGGAGAAGTACGGCCACGACCGGGTCGCGCAGATCATCACCTTCGGTAAGCTCCAGGCCCGCGCGGTGGTGCGCGACGTCGGCCGGGTGCTGCAGATGCCCTATCCGCAGGTTGACCGCATCTGCAAGATGATCCCGAACAACCCGGCCAAGCCCGTGACCCTGCAGCAGGCCATCGACGGCGAGCCGGCTCTGCAGGAAATGCAGCGCCAGGACGAGTCGGTCGATCGTCTGACCGGCATCGCCCTGAAGCTGGAGGGCCTCTACCGCCACGCCTCGACCCATGCCGCCGGCGTGGTGATCGGCGACCGGCCGCTGGACGAGCTGATCCCGCTCTACCGCGACCCGCGCTCCGAGATGCCGGTGACGCAGTTCAACATGAAGTTCGTCGAGCTCGCGGGGCTGGTGAAGTTCGATTTCCTCGGCCTGAAGACGCTGAGCGTCCTCGCCCGCGCGCGCGACCTTATCCGCAAGCGCCAGCCCGATTTCGATCTCGACGCCCTGCCGCTCGACGACCTGCCGACCTACGAGATGATCGGCCGGGCCGAGACCGCCGGTGTGTTCCAGTTGGAAGGCTCGGGCATGCGCGACATGCTGCGCCGGCTCAAGCCCGACCGCTTCGAGGACATCATCGCCGTCGTCGCGCTCTACCGGCCTGGCCCGATGGACAACATCCCGAGCTTCATCGCCAGGAAGCACGGCCAGGAGGAGCCCGACTATCTCTATCCGTCGCTCGAAGGGATCCTGAAGGAGACCTTCGGCATCATGATCTACCAAGAGCAGGTCATGCAGATCGCCCAGGAGCTGGCCGGCTTCACGCTGGCCCAGGCCGATCTGCTGCGCCGCGCCATGGGCAAGAAGATCCAGGCCGAGATGGATGCCCAGCGCAAGAGCTTCGTCGAAGGGGCGGTCGCCCGCGGCGTCGCGGCGCCCAAGGCCGAGCAGATCTTCGAGCAGGTCAACAAGTTCGCCGGCTACGGCTTCAACAAGAGCCACGCCGCTGCCTATGCCCTGGTCGCCTATCAGACCGCCTACCTCAAGGCCAACCATCCGGTCGAGTTCCTGGCCGCCTCGATGAGCTTCGACCTGGGCAATACGGACAAGCTGAACCTCTTCCGCCAAGAGCTCGACCGCTTGGGCGTGCCGCTCCTGCCGCCCGACGTGAACCGCTCCCACCCGGACTTCGAGGTCGAGACCTTGGAGGAAGGCGGCTACGGCATTCGCTACGCGCTCGCCGCGATCAAGAACGTGGGCGGAGCCGCCATGGCCGCTCTGGTCCAGGAGCGCGAGGGCTCGGCGCCGTTTCGCAGCCTGGGCGACCTGGCCGAGCGTCTGGACAGCGGCGTGGTCAACAAGCGCCAGATCGAGGCCCTCGCCTGCGCCGGCGCCTTCGACAGCCTCGACGCCAACCGCCGGCACATCTTCGAGGGTGCGGACCGCGTGATCCGCCATGCGGCCGCGGCGGCCCAGGAGCGCGAATCGAACCAGGCGAGCCTGTTCGGCGGCGACGTCAGCGCCGATCCGGTGCCGCTCGCCTTGCCCACGGTCGAGGACTGGTCGTCCATGGACCGGCTGCGACACGAGTTCGACGCGATCGGCTTCTATCTCTCGGCCCATCCCTTGGACGCTTACGACGCGGCCCTGAAGCGGCTTGGGGTCAAAGCCTACGGCGATGTCCTTGAGGGGGCCACCGGCGACAACGCAAGCGCCAAGCTCGCAGGGATCGTGGTGGGGCGCCAGGAACGCACCTCGCGCCAGGGCAACCGCTTCGCCTTCGTCCAGCTCTCCGATCGCAGCGGCGTGTTCGAGGTCGTGCTGTTTTCGGAAGTGCTTGGCCGGAGCCGGGAGTTGCTCGACAGCGGCGAGCCGCTGCTGGTAACGGTCGAGCTGCAGCGCGAGAGCGGCGACCTGCGCCTCATGGCCCGCGACATCGCGCCGCTCGACCATGCGGTCAGCGCCGCCGCCACCGAGATTCGGGTCTTTTTGCGTGACGCGGGCCCGCTCGAGAGCCTGAAATCCGTGCTCGCGCGCGACGGAGCGGGGCAGGGGCGCGGTCGGATCTCCTTCGTTCTGGGGCTGGCCGACGGACAGGAGGTCGAGATGGCGCTCGAGGGCCAATACCGGCTCTCGCCCAAGCTGCGCCAGGCGATCAAGTCGATCCCGGGGCTGGTGACCCAGGATCTTTGATCCAAGCCCCGGATCGGGGCGAAAATCGCTTGAAATTTGCCCTTTTGCCCAGTAACACAGCGGCCAATTCGATCTCACACGTGGGCGAAGCGGCGCCTTGGCCGGCTGGCCAGGCACCGTTCCGGTGTCCGGATTTCCGGATGTGAGGCCCACGGCGGACTAACCGGAGAAAGGGCAAATGGCGACTCCGACCTTTACCATGCGCCAGCTTCTGGAGGCTGGCGTCCACTTCGGCCACACGACGCGGCGCTGGAATCCGAGGATGTCGAGCTACATCTTCGGTGCGCGCAACGGCGTGCACATCATCGATCTCGAACAGACGGTGCCGATGCTGCACCACGCGCTGGACTTCGTGCGCGAAACGGTCGCCGGTGGCGGCCGCGTGCTCTTCGTGGGCACCAAGCGGCAGGCGAGCGAGATCATCGCGGAATCGGCCAAGAAGTGCGGCCAGTACTACGTCAATCACCGCTGGCTCGGCGGGATGCTGACCAACTGGAAAACAATTTCTCTTTCTATCAAGCGTTTGCGTGAAGTTGAAGAGAGGTTGAGTGAAGAGCATTCCGGTCTGACCAAGAAGGAGCTGCTCAACATCACGCGCGAGCGCGACAAGCTGGAGCGCGCGCTGGGCGGCATCAAGGAGATGGGCGGCCTGCCGGACGTGCTGTTCGTGATCGACACGAACAAGGAGCACATCGCCGTCGCCGAGGCGCGCAAGCTCAACATCCCGGTGGTCGCGGTCGTGGACTCGAATTCGAACCCCGAGGGCATCACCTATCCGATCCCCGGCAACGACGATGCGCTGCGGGCGATCTCGCTCTACTGCGATCTAATGGCCGATTCCGTGCTGACCGGCATCCAGGCCGAACTGATCGCCTCCGGCCGGGACGTTGGCGCCGCCGAGGAGGCCCCGACCGAGGCCTTGCTCGAAGGCGGTGAGGCCGCAGCGCCGGCGCCCAACGGCAGCGACCCAGCTACGGCGGCCCCGGCTGCACCTGCCGAAGCCGCACCTGCCGAAGCCGCGCCTACTGACGCCGCGCCAGCGGAAGCCGCTCCGGAGGCGCCCGCCGAGGCTGCGCAAGCGGAGGCGGTCGAGGCGGCGCCTGCAGCTTCCGAGGGCGAGGCTGCCGCGCCGACCGACGCGCCGCAGACCGAAACCGCGGAGGCACCCGCCGCTGCGGCTCAGGAGGACGAGGCGCAGAAGAAGAGCGCCTGAAGCCAGGCGC
>JAKSDN010001480.1 GCA_022360075.1 Kiloniellales bacterium
GGCCTGCTTCAGGTGGTCGAGCAGGAGATTGAAGAAGACCTCCTTGTCGCCCTTGTCGTATCGCTTGGCGCTCTTGGTGTGATCGGAAGCGCGGCAAAGGATCGAGGTCATGTCCATGGCGATGGCGTTGAGCTCGAGCGAGGTGATCCGCACGAGGTGGCGGAAGCCCAGTGGCTTGGCACTCTCCGGTGCCTTGCGCAGGGGTGGCGCGCTTCGCTCGGGCGCGGCGGCCGGGGTCTCGCGCGGCTCCTTGGCCACGGGCGTGACCGTCAACATCGGCTCGCGGCGCGGTTCTGCGGCAGGCGGGCGGGCCTCGGCTGGCTCCCGCCGAGGCGGGTCGCGCCGAGGCGGGTCGCGCCGCGCCTCGGGTTCGGCGGCCGCCGGGCTCGGCGTTGCCGAGGGCGTCGCTGCCGGAGGTGCTGCGGCTGGCGGTGCCGAGGGCGCCGCCGCGCGGGGGCGCTCGTCTTTCGGCGGCGGCTCGGAAGCCGCGTCGCGCGACCGCAGGGAGAGTCGCGGCGGCGAAGGCGCCTCGACCGGCGGCCCGGGGGCGACCGGGTCCCGGGGCTGAGGCTTGGCCGGCCGCTCGTCTCTCGCGCCGGTCCCCGGCCGAGGCGTCGGGGTGACGCGCATCACCGGTTCCTGTGCAGCGGTCGCGTTGCCGCGCAGGCCACGGTCCGGCGTGTCGGTCGGCGCGCTCGCCGCGGCCGGGCTCTCCGGCACCAAGATCTCCTTCGCCACCTCGGACGCGGCCTCTTGCATTGCCGAGACGCCAGGCCTGCCGGTCAAGGCCGGGCCGCGTCGCTCGGGCCTCGGCTCCGCCGCCGCCGATGCGCCGCCCGCCCGTTCGCTTTCGCGTGCCGGCTGGCGCTCCGTCTCGCCCTCCGCCTGTCGTCTGTCGCTCCGGGCCTCGGGGCGCGAAGGCTCCCGGCTGTGGGTCTCCGCATCTCCGGAGCGCGACCCGAACGGGCCCGCTTCCCGACGCGGCGAAGACGGTTCGGTCCCGCCGCGGGACTCCGACGACCGATGGCGCAGACGTGCCGCGAAGGATTCCGCCGCCATGCCGCGTGCCTCGCTGTCGCCGCCGGCATTCGCGCCCGCGCCGCCGCTTCGGCGCGGGCTAGCCGGCGCCGGTCTCTGGGCAGGCGGCGGTTGCGGCCTGTCCCTAGGCGTTTCGCTCCCGATCTGTGGCTCCGGCCTCGCCGGCCGGCTCTCGGGATCTGGCGGCGGCGCGGTCTCCGGTCTCGGCGGTCGGGGTGGCGCGGCGCCCGGCCGGGGCCGGGACTCGGCCGGTCGGGGCGGGACCGGGCGCGGCGAGGGGTCGGCCGGCCCGGGCAACTCGCCGCGCGAAGCTTCGCCGTCCGGCCTGGCGGGCGCGCCGGGAAGCCGGCCTTTTTCGTTGGGCGGCAGCTCGGGCCTCGTATAGCCCGACAGAATGTCGCGCGACTCCCGTCCGTCGTCGCTGTCGGCCCAGCCGATCGATACCGGCGTCGGCCGCTGCGGCAGCGGCGCCGGCCGCGCCACGCTGCGCTCGACCTGGCGCACCCGCAGGGCGAGGCCGAAGTAGCCGAGGATCAGCCACAGAAAGATCACCGGCAGCATGAGGCTGCCGATGAACTGGGCGATCTCGTTGGGCAGCATAAGCAGGAGATTGTCGAATCCCACGTAGGCGCCAACGTACCAGGCCCCGAGACCCAGCCAGATCGCCGTCAAGAGCATTCCAAGTAGCGCCAAGAGCATCGCAGCCCCCCTGCGGCCCCGGGTTCAGATCCCGGGATACATGCGCCCGGGGTTGAGTATGCGCTGCGGGTCGAATCCGTCCTTGACCCGCGCGGTCAATGCGGCGAGCGCCGGCGCCTGCGGCTGAAACACCGGCACGGCGGCCCGGACCGCCTCGCTGGCGCGCATGAGAGTCGCATGCCCGCCGCGGGCGCCGATCGCCGCGCGGACCCTATCGTGGCCTGCAGCCTCGCCATCCGGGACCGCGAGCCACACGAGCCCGCCACCCCAGTCGTAATAATGCAGGGAGTCGCCCCCGTCGGCGAGCCCGGCGATAACCGCCGGCCCGTCCTGGGGCGCGACGGAAATGCGCCAGACCGCAAGCTCTCTGCGACCCACGAAGGGCCGGGCACCGCCGACCTCCCGCCACAGGAGGCCCGAGTTATGGCCATGCAGCTCCTCGGTCTCGCCATAGTGCGCGAGCTCGCGCCGCAGGGCATCGCAGCGATGGGCGACCGAGCCCGCCGGACCCTCGACCCGAACCGCCGTCACGGCCGCGCCGGCATCGCGCAGATAGGACACGCCCGAGGTCGCAGCAGCCGCGGCGGGCAGATGGGCCGCCCCCGAGACCTCGTGCACCGAGGTCAGGGCGCGGGTCATGGCCGCGAGCGCCTGCCCGTCATCGAGGCCGAAGACCAGCACGCTGCGGGTCTTCTCGGGTGCGGGCAGCACCTTGACCGTGATCTCGGTCATCACCGTCAGCGTGCCATAGGACCCGGCCAAGAGCTTGCAGAGGTCGTAGCCGGTCACGTTCTTGACCACCCGGCCGCCGGACTTGAACTGCTCGCCCCGGCCGGAGACGGCGGTGACGCCGAGGAAGTGGTCGCGCGCCCCGCCGGCCTTGATGCGCCGCGGACCGGAAACGTTACCCGCGATAATGCCGCCGAGGCTGCCAGCCCCGGCTTCGCCGCCCAGCAGCGGCCCCAGGTCGGGCGGCTCGAAGGCGAGCTGTTGACCCCTTTCGGCCAAGACCGCCTCGATCTCTGCCAAGGGCGTGCCGGCGCGCGCCGAGAGCACGAGCTCTTCCGGCTCGTAGAACAGGATCCCGCTCAGATCCGAGAGGTCCAGCCCATGCCCCGCCTGGACCGGACGGCCGAGGCTACGCTTGCTGGCCCGCCCGATGACTTCCAGTGGCGCCTCTTCCGCTGCCGCCCAGGCAACCGCCTCGACCGTCTGCTCGGCCGTCTCCGGCTTGAAGGTCTCGCGCATGATGGAAAGCGCCGTGTGCTGCCGGCGGCCCTAGAACCGCGGCAGGTCGGGGAAGGGAAGCTGACCGCGATGCACATGCATGCGACCGAGCTCGGCGCAGCGGTGCAGCACGGGAAAGACCTTGCCCGGGTTCAACAGCGCGTCCGGATCGAAGGCGCACTTCACGCGCTGCTGTTGCTTGAGGTCCGCCTCGGAGAACATCTCGCCCATAAGGTCTCGCTTCTCGACGCCGACCCCATGCTCGCCGGTCAGCACGCCGCCGACCTCGACGCAGAGCTTGAGGATTTCGGCGCCGAATTCCTCGACCTTCTCCAGCTCGCCGGGAACGTTGGCGTCGTAAAGGATGAGCGGGTGCAGATTGCCGTCGCCGGCGTGGAAGACGTTGGCGACCCGCAGGCCGTATTCGCGGCTCAGCTCGCTCATCTTCTTGAGCACCCGCGGCAACTGGTTGCGCGGGATCGTGCCGTCCATGCAGTAGTAGTCGGGCGAGATCCGCCCGACCGCGGGAAAGGCCGCCTTGCGCCCGGCCCAGAAGGTCAGGCGCTCCTGCTCGCTCTGCGATACCCGGCTATAGACCGCGCCATGGCTCTCGGCGATCGCGGAGACCTTGCCCATAAGTTCCTCGACCTCGGTCTCCGGGCCGTCGAGCTCGACGATCAGCAGCGCCTCGACGTCGAGCGGATAGCCGGCCTGCACGAACTCCTCGGTCGCGTGGATCGCCGGCTTGTCCATCAGCTCCATGCCGCCGGGGATGATGCCGGCCGAGATCACGCCCGCCACGACGTCGCCGGCCTGCTCGTTGGTGGGAAAGCCGAGCAGGATGGCGCGCGCGGTCTCGGGCTTCTTGAGGATGCGCACCGTGACCTCGGTCACGACCCCGAGCAGGCCCTCCGAGCCGGTCATCAGGCCCAGCAGGTCGTAGCCCTCGGAGTCCAGATGCCGGCCGCCGAGGCGCAGCACCGTGCCGTCGATCAGGACGATCTCCAGGCCCAGCAGATTATTGGTGGTGACGCCGTACTTCAGGCAGTGCACGCCGCCGGAGTTCTCGGCCACGTTGCCGCCGATCGAGCAGGCAATCTGGCTGGAGGGGTCGGGCGCGTAGTAGAAGCCTTCGTGCTCGACGGCCTGGGTGATCGCGAGGTTGGTCACACCCGGCTGGGCGACGACGCAGCGATTCTCGAAGTCGATGTCGAGGATGCGGTTGAACTTGGCGAGCCC
>JAKSDN010000492.1 GCA_022360075.1 Kiloniellales bacterium
CCAGCCGCTGCCCTTGACGCAGATGACCTCCAGATCGTCGCCGGCGATGTCGGTCATCCGGGTCTTGACCGAGGTGTTGCCGCCGCCGTGCAGCACCAGGCGCGGATCGCCGCCCAAAAGCCGCGTCGTGTAGACCCGCAGCGCCAGGTCTTCTGCGACGCCCTGCTCGGCGTAGTGGGCGACGCTGCGCGCGGCTTCCTGGTCGTTCCAGAGGCTTTCCATCTCAGCTCCCCGTCGCCGCGTCCTGCGGCTCGGCGTGTTCGGGATAGAGCGCCAGCAGGCCTTGGCGCGAGGCCTGGCAGATGCCGCGCTCGGTGATCAGGCCGGTCACCAGGCGGGCCGGCGTCACGTCGAAGGCGAAGTTGGCGAGCGGGCTCTCGTCCGGCGTAATCTGCACGGTCGCGATCTCGCCGGCGGCGGTCTTGCCGGTGATCTCCGAGACCTCGCGACCGTCGCGCTGCTCGATCGGAATCTCGCGCAGGCCGTCCTGCAGGGTCCAATCGATGGTCGGCCCCGGCAGGCCGACGTAGAAGGGCACGCCGTTGTCGTGGGCGGCCAGCGCCTTCAGATAGGTGCCGATCTTGTTGCAGACGTCGCCGCTCGCCGTCGTGCGGTCGGTGCCGGTGATGCAGAGATCGACCTGGCCGTGCTGCATGATGTGGCCGCCGACATTGTCGGCGATCACGGTGTGCGGCACGCCATGACGCGACAGCTCCCAGGCGGTAAGGCCCGCGCCCTGGTTGCGCGGCCGAGTCTCGTCGACCCACACGTGGACCGGCACGCCGGCGTCATGGGCGACGTAGATCGGCGCCAGGGCCGTGCCCCAATCGACCGTGGCGAGCCAGCCGGCGTTGCAGTGGGTGAGAATGTTGACCGGACGCGTCTGGCCCGCGCGCTCCCAGGCCGCGCGAATCAGGGTCTCGCCGTGCTCGCCGATCGCCCGGCAGATCATCACGTCCTCGTCGCAGACCTCGGCCGCCCGGGCGTAGGCCGCGGCCTCGCGTTGGTCCGCCGGCAGGCGGCGCAGCTTGGCCCCGACCGTCTCGATCGCCCAGCGCAGGTTGACCGCGGTCGGCCGGGTGGCCAGAAGCGTCTGCGAGGCCGCCTCGAGGCTCTCGTCGGAGGAGTCGGCGCGCATGGCCAGCGCCAGGCCGTAGGCCGCGGTCGCGCCGATCAGCGGGGCGCCGCGCACCAGCATGGCGGCGATCGCGTGCGCGGCCTGCTCCAGGTTTTCCAGACGGGTGGTGACGAACTCGTGCGGCAAGCGGGTCTGGTCGATGATCTCGACCGCCCAGCCGTCCTCGGCCAGCCAGATCGTGCGAAACGGCTTGCCATCCACTTTCATGAGACGCCTCCTCCTGTCGCCGGCTCTCAGCCTGCCAGAAGCCGGCCGGCCACCGCATCGAGCCGGCTCACGACCTCCGGGTCGCGCTTGTCGGGCGGCGTGATGATCGCATTGTCCAGGGCGTGATGGCAGCCCTTTTGGCAGGGCTCGGTCCGGCCGGAGAGCTTCGGCACGGCCGCCTTGACCAGGGAGCGGGCCTTGTCGGCGTTGGCCAGCAGCACCTGCACGATCTGCTCGACGGTCACCTCGTCGTGGTGCGGGTGCCAGCAGTCGTAGTCCGTGGCCATGGCCACGGTGGCGTAGCAGATCTCGGCCTCGCGGGCGAGCTTGGCCTCGGGCATGTTGGTCATGCCGATCACGTCGCAGCCCCAGCTCCGATAGAGCTCCGACTCGGCCTTGGTCGAGAACTGCGGGCCCTCCATCACCAGATAGGTGCCGCCGCGCAGGTGATCGATGCCGAGCTCCTTGGCGGCGGCCTCCAGGGCGTCGCCGAGGCGCCCGCAGACCGGCTCGGCCATCGAAACATGGGCGACAAGCCCACTCTCGAAGAAGCTCTTCAGGCGCGCGAAGGTGCGGTCGATGAACTGATCGACGATGACGAAGGTGCCGGGCGCCACGTCCTCGCGCAGGGAGCCGACGGCGCTCACCGAGATGATCTCGGTGACGCCGGCCCGCTTCAAGGCATCGATATTGGCCCGGAAGTTCAGCTCGGAGGGCGGTACCCGATGCCCGCGCCCGTGGCGCGGCAGGAAGACCATGGCCTGCCCCTCGAGCCGGCCGAAAAGGAGCTCGTCCGAGGGCTCGCCGAACGACGACTCGACCCGACGCCATTCGCGCGCCTCCAGGCCCTCGATGTCGTAGACCCCACTGCCGCCGATCACGCCGATCACCGGCGAACTGCCCGCCTGCGTCATGCCACGCCCCCGTTTGCGCTAGACTCCGCCGGACCTGGCCTGGCCCGCGCCGCCGCAGGGTTTATCCGAAGCCACCGGCTTTGTGAAGCTTTGCCCGGGCCGCCGTTGGGCGTCGTCACCGAGCCGAGCCCGGCGGAGGATCAGCAATTAACGGCTAGGAAACCAACCTCATGCTATGACCTTGCGCTTCGCAATCAGTAACGCTTGAGAGGCAATGCTGGAACAATGAATAGAAACGCGTTGAATGAGCTCAACCGAGAGATGGCCAAACTAAAATCAGAGATTGAGCAAGTGAGAGAGCAAGTCAAGGAAGGCGACAAGTCAATCAATACCTTGATCCAACTGTCCGATCTTACTCGGGCCTATTCCCAGATGTTGCAACAACACAATCTGGTAATCCGCGGCATAAGCCATTCGTCGCGCGCGAATTCCCTTGCCTGCCAGCGATCCAACCAGCGCAATCAGCCTGCCTCCGTAGCTTGAGCCGGCCACGGCTCTAGCGCTCGAGTCCGTCACGGCGCCCCCCACGCGGAGCGAGCGTAAGAACCGCTGTCCTGGGGGCCGGCTATCAGGCAGAAGCCTGAAGCTTCGAGTAGACGACGCGTTCGGGCGGGAACAGGAGCGACACCTTGGTTCCCACCTTGGGCTCGCTCTCGATATCGAGGCGGCCGCCGTGCAAGCGGACGAGCGAGTTCACCAAGGCAAGCCCCAGCCCCACGCCGGAGTTGTTGCTGGTGAGCGTCGAGCGTACCTGGGAGAAGGGCTCGATGACGCGGCTTAGCTGTTCCGAATCGATGCCGATGCCGTTGTCCTGCACGGTCAAGGCCATGCCCCCGTTCCCGCGCATCTCGGCACAGAACTCGATCATGCCGCCGTCCGGGGTGAATTTGACCGCATTGGCCAGCAAGTTCGACAGCATGCGGCGCAGGAGCTGATCGTCGGCCCAGAGGTTGGCGATCGATCCCGGGAAGCGGGCCGAGAGCAGCAAATGCTTGCGCGCGGCGGAGCGCTCGAAGACCTTGAACAACGATCTCTGCAACTCCTTCACGTCGATCTCCGCGGCCTGAAGCTCCTGCTTGCCGGCCTCGACCTTCGAAAGGTCGAGGATCTCGTCGATCATTTCGAGCAACTGCTGCGCCTCGCCATGCACGTCCTTGGCGTATTCCAGGTATTTCGGATGACTGTGGCAGCCGAAGACCTCGTTCATCTGCATCTCGGAGAAGCCGATGATGGCGTTCAGCGGCGTGCGCAGCTCGTGGCTCATGTTCGCCAGGAAGGTCGACTTCGCCAGATTGGCCTCCTCGGCCATCTCGCGGGCCGTGGTCATCGACTCTTCGATCAACACCTGATCGGTCTCGTTGATGTGCATGACGACGGCGCCGAAGCGTCTTTCGTCCTTGTCGACCGCGCGGCAGATGCACTTGAACCAACGCTTCTGGTTCGGCGAATGGCAGGGATAGCGGACGTCCACTTCCTTGCTGCGACCGGCGAGCACGTCCCTTAGCTTGCGCGCGACCATGCTGGCTTCCTCGGCGCAGTCGCCGACCGCCGAATCGCAGACCTCCAGGTAGTTGCTGCCGAGACCGAAGCTGTTGCCGGCATAGCCGTTCTGGACGCCGAACTTCCGCCACTGCTCGTTGACGGCGATGATGGCACCGTCCTGGTCGAGCAGGGCGATGTGCGCCGGCAGGCTGTTCAGCGTGGCGGCCTGGCGCTCGGAGAGATGCGCCAGCTCGCGCTCGCCTTCGCGCAGGCGGGTGTTGGTCTCGACCAACTTGGTCACGTTGTCGAACACGATGACGGCACCCATCAGACTCCTGTCGTCCTGCAGGCAGGGATGCACCGATAGCTGGTACCAATGCTTGCCGGCGCGGATTCGCTGGGTCTTGCTGCGGCCCGTGGTCAGAGCGCGATCGACGATCCCGCGCAGATTGGGCATGCGGAAGTTCGGCTTCAGCGAGGTCACCGCGTTGCCGATGTCGGCGTCGCTGATCTTGAAAAGCTTCGAGGCGGCGGAATTGAAGCGCAGCATCTTCATCTTCGAGTCGGTGACGATCACCGGATGCCCGATGCTCTCCAGGATATTGCTCAGGAACGCGTTGGTTTCGTGAAGCTCCTGGGTCTTGACCGCCATCTCCTCGTTGACGGTGGTCAGCTCCTCGTTGGTCGACTGCAGCTCCTCGTTCGAGGTCTCCAGCTCTTCGTTGGTCGATTGCAGCTCCTCGTTCGAGGACTGCAGCTCCTCGTTCAGGGACTGCAGCTCTTCGTTCGAGGTTTCCAGCTCCTCGACGAGGGTCTGAAGATGCTCGCGCATCGAGGCGATCTCATGCTCGAGCTCCTCGACCCTGAGGTCGGCCGGGGAGGCGTCGGGGCCCGAGTCGCTGGGCTCGTCGTCGACCAGCGCGCGCAGGGTGACGAAACCGACGACGTCCAGCTCCTCACCCGTGGCCTTGTCGAGGAACTGATAGACCTCCATGCGGAACTGCCAGCGATCGCCCTCGTGCTCGGCCGTATGCACGCGGCTGCGCACCATGATCTTCTCGCGCCGGCTCTGCGCCAACAGCGCCCGCAGCTCGGGGCGTAGCGGGCCGTGGATCAGGCTGAAGATATCGAAGCAGGCCTCCCCGCTCGGCATCCTCAGATAGGCCCCGACCGGCCCGTGGATGTGGACCGGGCTGTCGTTTCTATCGATCACCACGGCGGGAGGCGACATCGTGGTGGCGATGGCTTCGTAGGACTGGGCCCGGCGCTTGTGCAGCCTGAGCTCCCGCGGCCGCTGCGGCCTGAGCGCGGTGTCGATGCGGAGGTTCGAGCTGATGGGGCGAAACGGCGATACCACGCCGGTCGCTGCGCGATAGATCCGGGCGGCCTGGTCGGCCACGGCGAACAGCTCGGCCCGCTCGCCGGCGGACTCCGACTTCCCGAGGAACAGAACCCCACCGGGATGCAAAGCATAGTGGAAACGCTCCAGCATTCGGCGCTGGAGCGTCGTATTGAGATAGATGAAGAGGTTTCGACAGCTTATCAGATCGAGCCGCGAGAAGGGCGGATCCTCGATCAAGTTGTGTTTGCTGAAGACGATGTGCTCGCGCACCTTGTTGCGCACCGTGTAATCCGGGCCCAGCGGCGAGAAGTAGCGGCGCAAGAGGCTGGGCTTGATCTGTTCGGCGATCGAGGCTGGAAAGAGGCCGCGCCGGCCGATGGCAAGTGCCTCGTTGTCGAGGTCGGTGGCGAAGACCTGCAATCGAGAGACGGCATCCGCCTTGCGCATGGCCTCCAGGAACAGGATCGCGATGGTGAAGGCCTCTTCGCCCGACGCGCAGCCCGGCACCCAAATTCTCAAGTCCTCGCCATCTCGCTTGGACCTGACGATGTCCTGGATCGCCTTGGACAGCTTGTCGAAGGCCTGGGCGTCTCGGAAGAAAGAGGTGACCCGGATCAGCAACTCGGCAGCGAGCAGGTCGGCCTCTTCCGGTCGGTCGGTCAGGTAGGCGTAGTAGCCCTCTAGCGAGTCGAGGTGGAGGGCGCGGATACGGCGCGTGACCCGGCGCCAGATCGTCGAGGAGCGATAGTCGGAGAAGTCGATCTTCGTGCGCGTGCGGATGATCGAGATGATCTCCTCGAAGACGTCGGGCGGGAACTCCGTGGCGGTATCGAGGTGATCGCGCTCCGCCGGCTCGGAAAGGTTCGGCAGCCGCTCGGCGATCGTCGCGGGCGCGAGCACGAAGTCGACGCAGCCGGTCGCCTTGGCCGCCCGCGGCATGCCGTCGTATTTGGCGCTCTCGTCCTGCACGCAGGTGACGCCGCCGGCCGCCTTGATCGCCTGGATGCCGCGCGCACCGTCGGAACCGGTGCCTGAAAAGATGATGCCGATGCACTGCTCTTCGCAGTCCAGCGCCATGGAAGCGAAAAAGACGTCGACCGATGGCTGGGGGCCGGTCTTGAGCTTGGGCGTGCGCACGACCAGCGCGCCATTGACGATCTCGACATGCTTGTTCGGCGGGGTGGTATAGATCGTGTCGGCCTGCGGGCGCTGGGCCCGGGTCAGCTCCACCACGTTCAAGCGGGTCTCCCTCGCCAGGAGCTCCATCAGCATGGAACGATGCGTCGGCGAGAGATGCTGGGCGACGACGTAGGCAAACCGGCCATCCGGGACCAAACTACGTACAAAGGCCTGCAAGGCCTCCAGGCCACCGGCAGAAGCGCCGATTCCGACGATAATCGGGGCCTTGACTTTTCTAGCGCTTTTCCCGCTCCGCTGATCGCTGGATTTCTGGCTGGACTGAGTCGTGGTATCCGACATTTTTAGTTCCTTAAGGCAACTATGCAGGCGCAGATTGAATGAATTCCGGTCCGCTTTTCCTTACAGTTCTTAGGGGAATGGTTAACACTCGCTTAATGCAGCTAATCGATCATCTGATATAAGCCGATTTTGCTACTAGATCGATTGTGCTATATGGGAATTGCCAGCGTTGAGCGCGGGCATCGCGCCTCTACCGAGCCTTGCCGATCTGAGCCCGTTTTCCCGCGATCATCGCGCGCCGGCGGGCGCCGGTTTGCGGTGGCCAGAGGCGGATCCGATGCTTCCACCGCCGCATGATGGCGGGCGTTCGGCGTTACGCAGCCACGCTCTCGTGGTGCGCAGCGAACCGACCTGCGCAGCGGCAGGCGATCGAGAAAGCGCGTGATGGCGTGCTTGAGGTTCAGGCCGAGGCGGCAAACTCGCTGCGGATCAGGCGGCTCGGCGGAAAGCTGAGCGTGACCGTCGTGCCATTGCCGACCTCGCTTTCGATGGCGAGCTGCCCGCCATGGAGGCGGACCATGGAGTCGACCAGTGCGAGCCCGAGCCCAACACCGCTGTCCCCGCTGGTCAGGGTCGATCTGACTTGCGAGAAAGGCTCCAGGATGCCTTCGAGCTGCTCCTTGGCGATACCGACGCCATTGTCGACGACCTGAAGCTCGACATGATCGTCCTCCGTGACCCGGGCCAGGAACTCGATGGCGCCGCCGGGCTCCGTGAACTTCACCGCGTTCGACATCAGGTTGGTCAGCATGCGCCGCAGCAGCACCTCGTCGGCCAAGAGGGGCGGCAGATCGCCGGGCACGCGCGCGGCGAGCGTGATGTGCTTTTGTGCCGCCGACTGCTGAACCAGCTTGAAGACCGAGGCTTGGCACTCGGCGATTTCGACCCGGGCCTCCGTTAGGTCGTGCTTACCGGCCTCGACCTTCGACAGGTCGAGGATCTCGTCGATCATCGAGAGAAGCTGGTTGGCCTCGCTGTTGATGTCCGAGGCGTACTCGCCGTACTTCGGATGCCCGTGCGGGCCGTAGTACTCCTGCATCTGCATCTCGGAAAAGCCGATGATCGCGTTGAGCGGCGTGCGCAGCTCGTGGCTCATGTGTGCGAGGAACACCGACTTCGCGCCGTTGGCTTCCTCGGCGATGCGCCGGGCCTCGATCATCGACTGCTCGGCCAGCACCTGCTCGGTCTCGTTGATGTGCATGACGACCGCGCCGAAACGCTGACCATCGGCGTTCACGACCTTGGCCACGCACTTGAACCAGCGCTTTTCCGTCGGCGAGTGGCAGGTGTAGCGCACCACGATCTGGTCCGTCTCGCCGGCGAGCACCGCGCGTAGCCCCTCGTCCACCTTCCGTGCATCGCGGGCGGCATCGCCCTCGACGCCCGAGCAGACGCCGAGATAGCTCTGGCCGATGCAGTAGTCCTTGCCGCGGTAGCCGTTGTCGCGCGCGAAGCGCCGCCAATCCTCGTTGACGGTGACGATCCGGCCTTCCAAGTCGAGCAGGGCGACATGGGCCGGCAGGCTGTCCAGGATCGAGGCCTGGGTCTCCGACAGGCGGCCGAGCTCGCGCTCCTTGTCGCGCAGCCGGGCGTTGCTTTCCATGAGCTTGGTGACGTTGTCGAAGACCACGACCGCGCCGATCACGTTCTTGGCGCCGTCGCGGCAGGCATGGACGTGGAGCTGGAACCAGTTCGGCCCCGCGTGGATGCGGCGCGAGCGCGCCTTGCCGGTCTCCAGCGCCTTGTCGATCATGCGGCCAAGATCGGGCACGCGGTGCTTCTGCCGCAGACGGCCGATCGGGTCGCCGATGTCCTTCTCGTCGATCTCGAAGATCGAGCGGGCGGCGGCGTTGAAGCGCAGCACCCGGGCATGGGGGTCGGTGACCAGCACCGGATGGCCCATGCTCTCGAGGATGATCTCGAGAAACGCGTTGGTCTCGAAGAGCTCCTGCGTCTTGACCGCCATCTCCTCGTTGACGGTGGTCAGCTCTTCGTTCGTCGACTGCAGCTCTTCGTTCGAGGTCTCCAGCTCTTCGTTCGTCGACTGCAGCTCCTCGTTCGAGGATTGCAGCTCCTCGTTCAGCGCCTGGAGCTCCTCGTTCGAGGTCTCCAGCTCCTCGACCATGGTCTGGAGATGCTCGCGCATGGAGGCGAGCTCGTGCTCCAGCTCCTCGACCTGCTGGGTGGTGACCGAGAGGTCGACTTCATGGCCGCTTTCTTCGCCATCGGCGTCGACGAGGGCACGGACCGGCACGAAGCCGACGACATCGAGCGTCTCCCCCGTGGCGCGATCGTTGAAGGGATGAATCTCGATCCTGTAGTGCCAGCGATCGCCTTGATGCTCGGCGACGTGGATCCGGCTGCGCACCACCACCTTCTCGCGCCGGCTGTGGGTGATCATAGCCCGCAGCTCGGCGCGGACGTCGGCGCCGACGAGGCTGAAGATGTCGAACTCCGAGGCCCCGGTCGGCACCTGAAGATAAGCCGCGACCTGACCGCCGATATAGAGCGGCTTGTTGTTCTGGCCGATCACCACGCTGGGCGGACCGAAGCTCTTGGCGATCGCCTCGTGGCAACTGGCTTCCTTGGTGGGCACCCGCTTGCTTTGGCGCGGCATCGGCACGATCGGTGCCTCGACGCTGACCGGCGTGCCCGCCGGGCGGAAGGAGGAGTCGACGCCGATCACCGCGCGATAGATCTTGGCCGGGTGATGAGTCGTGGCGAAGAGGTCCTGCCGCTCGCCGACCGACTCGGACTTGCCGAGGAACAGATAGCCGCCCCGCCTGAGCGCGTAGTGGAAGCGCTCCAGGATACGGCGCTGCAGGACCGGATTGAAGTAGATGAAGATGTTGCGGCAGCAGACCAGGTCGAGCTTCGAGAAAGGCGGATCCTCGATCAGGTTGTGCCGGCTGAAGACGATCAGCTCACGCACCTCGCTCAGGACCATAAAGTCGGCCCCAGCCGGCGTGAAGTAGCGCTTGAGCAGGCTGGGCTTGATCTGTTCGGCCGTGGAGGCGGGGTAGAGGCCGCGCCGCCCGATTGCAAGCGCATCGTTGTCCAGGTCCGAGGCGAAGATCTGCAGCCGCGGCAGGGCGCCGGCCTTGCGGAAGGCCTCGAGAAAGAGGATCGCGACCGAATAGGCTTCCTCGCCGGACGAGCAGGCCGGGATCCAGATCCGCACCGGCTCCCTTTCGGCCTTGCTGCGCACGATGTCCTCGATGACCGAGCCGAGCGCTTCGAAGGCCTGCGGGTCCCGGAAGAACGAGGTCACGCCGATTAGCAGCTCGTTGGCGAGATCGGCGGCCTCGCCGCTATGCTCCTTCAGATAGGCGGCATAGTCCTCGAGCTTGCCGAGGTGATGCATCTTCATCCGGCGCGAGACGCGGCGCAGGATCGTCGAGTAGCGGTAGTCGGCGAAGTCGATCCTGGTCTTCGTGCGGATCACCGAGACGATGTCCTCGAAGGCATCGGGCGGCAGGTCGCGGGCCGAGCGAAGCTGCGCCGGCACCGATTGCTCGACCAGTTGCGGCAAGCGCTCCGCCAAGGCGGCCGGCGGCAGGATGAAGTCGACGCAGCCGGTCGAGATCGCCGCCCGGGGCATGCCGTCGTACTTGGCGGACTCGTCTTGGGAGAAGGTGAGGCCGCCGGCGGCCTTGATCGCCTGGATGCCCCGCGCGCCGTCCGAGCCGGTGCCGGAGAAGATGATGCCCACGGCATGGTCCTCGAGCTCCAGCGCCAGCGAGGCGAAGAAGATATCGATCGAGGGTTGCGGCCCGGTCTTGATCTTGGGCGTGCGCAGCATCAGGAGGCCGGCCTGGAACTCGACGTGCTTGTTCGGCGGCGTCACGTAGATCGTGTCGGCCTGCGGCCGCATCGCGCGCGTGACCTCAGCGACTTTGAGGCTGGTTTCACGGGCCAACAGCTCGATCAGCATGGAGCGGTGGTGCGGCGAGAGGTGCTGTGCGACGACGTAGCTCAACTTGCCGGCCGGCTTCAGGGTCCGCACGAAAGCCTGGAGCGCCTCGAGCCCGCCGGCCGAGGCGCCGATGCCGACAATGACCGGGGCTTTTAGAAACGCGCTTTCTTGACCTGGCGCCTCATCGCTCAGCGCCGGTCCGGCCGTCTCTTCGGCCTCCATATCGGCCGATTGGGTAGTAGACATATAAAAACTCGCATAGCCTGCTATGCTTTTAGCAATAATCACTAACCGCCAATTAACAAAGCATTAACAAGGAAGTAGGCCTTATCGTGGCGCAACAGAGCCGGCGCCGAAGCGAATCGCTTCGCGTGGTCAAAGAGTTAGAACTGATCGGTCAAAGAGCCCAGGGATCGGCGGATCGGCCAGGTCGCGGATTCGGCAAGCTCGATCCGGCCTTCGCGGTGCGACTCGGCACCGGTAAGGTCTTGTTCTAAGGCGCGGTGGTTCTTGCGATCGGCGAGTCGGCGGCGGCGTGGGCGGCCGCCGTCGTACTCAGTGCAGGTCGGCCCAGACCTTCCGCTTCACCGCGTAGAGCAGCCCCGTGAACACGATCAGGAACAGCAGAACCTTCAATCCGGTCTGCTTGCGCGTCTCCAGCGTCGGCTCGGCGGCCCACATGAGGAAGTGGGACACGTCACGGGCCATCTGGTCGACCGTCGCCGGCGTGCCGTCGGCAAACTCGACCGCATCATCGAACAATGGCTGAGCCATGGCGATCTGATGGCCGGCGAAATAGCGGTTGTAATTCAGGCCCTCGGTCATCTCGAAGTCGGCCGGCGGATCCTCGTAGCCGGTCATGAGGGCGTAAATGTAGTCCGGCCCGCCCGCACGCGCCTTGGCCATCAGCGACAGATCGGGCGGCACGGCCCCGCCATTGGCGGCAGCGGCGGCCTTATCGTTGGGGAAGGGCTGCGGAAAGCGATCCGAAGGAATCGCTTCACGCTCGAACATCTCACCGTCGTCGTCGGGCCCGTCGACCACCGAGTACAAAGCGGCGATCGCCTTGACCTCGTCCTCGCTGTAACCCAGTCCGCCGTGAGCGTCGTCCCGGCCGAGATTGCGGAAGGCGACGTAGCCGAGGCCGTGACAAGCGGAGCAGGCCTCGTTGTAGACCTGTAGCCCGCGCTGCAGCGCGGCGCGGTCGAAGGTGCCGAAGATGCCGTCAAACGACCAGCTCTGCGACGGAATCGCCACCGCTTCGGCAGCACGAACGGGCGCCGCTGCGCCGAACGATGCGAGGCCAACGAGAAGCGCGCCCGCGCACGCGATCAGCTTGTTCATCACGCCTTCTCCATCGGCTTGGCGGTCGCGCCTGCCGGCATGCCGCCACCCTTGAGCACCGGTTCACCGATCGAGGTCGGCAGGGGCTTGGGCCGCTCGAAGATGCCCAAGAGCGGGATGATGATCAGGAAGTGGGCGAAGTAGTAGAAGGTCGCGATCTGGCTGATCACGACGTTCGCGATGCCGAAGGTGTGCCCATCGGCCGTCTTCGCGCCCATGATGCCCAAGAGCACGCAGACCGCCGCGAACACCCAGAAGAACTGCTTGTACAGCGGGCGGAAGCGCGCACTGCGCACCGGTGAACGGTCGAGCCAGGGCAGCACGAAGAGGACCAGAATCGATCCGAACATCAAGATCACGCCGCCCAGCTTGGCCGGAACGATCCACAGGAAATCGAAGTCGATCGCCCGCAGGATCGCGTAGTACGGCAGGAAGTACCATTCCGGCACGATATGCGGCGGCGTGTTCAGGGGATTGGCCGGGATGTAGTTGTCCGGATGGCCCATGTAGTTGGGCGCGTAGAACACGAAGGCGGCGTAGAAGATCAGGAACACGCCGAGCCCGAAGAGGTCCTTCACCGTGTAGTAGGGATGAAACGGGATCTTGTCCTGTGGCCCCTTGGCGTCGATGCCCAGCGGGTTGTTCGAGCCGTGCACGTGAAGCGCCCAGATGTGCACCACGACCACGCCGAAGATCACGAAGGGCAGTAGGTAGTGCAGGGCGTAGAAGCGGTTCAGGGTCGGGTTATCGACCGAGAATCCGCCCCAGAGCCAGGTCACGATGCCCTCGCCGATCAGCGGGATCGCCGAGAAGAGGTTGGTGATCACCGTGGCGGCCCAGAAGCTCATCTGGCCCCAAGGCAGCACGTAGCCCATGAAGGCCGTCGCCATCATGAGCAGCAGAATCACGACACCCAGCATCCAAAGCAGCTCGCGCGGCGCCTTGTAGGAGCCGTAGTAGAGCCCCCGGAAGATGTGGATGTAGACCACGATGAAGAAGAACGAGGCACCGTTCGCATGCAGATAGCGCAGCAGCCAGCCGTCATTGACGTCGCGCATGATGCGCTCGACCGAATCGAAGGCATGGTCCACGTGCGGAGTGTACTGCATGGCCAGCATGATCCCGGTGACGATCATGATCACCAGGGCGATACCGGCCAGAGAACCGAAGTTCCACCAGTAGCTGAGATTTCGGGGCGTCGGGTACTGGGAGCCGACCGAATGGTCGATGAAGGAGAAGATCGGCAGGCGGTACTCGATCCAGCGGACTACCGGGTTGCCCATGAAGCCATTGCTCATCGCGCCACTCCTCCTCAGCCGATCTTGATCGTCGTATCGTCGAGGAACTCGTACGTCGGCACCGGCAGGTTCTCCGGCGCCGGGCCCTTGCGGATCCGTCCCGAGGTGTCGTAGTGCGAGCCGTGGCAGGGGCAAAGCCAGCCGCCGAACTCGCCCTTGGGGTCGCCGACCCGCTGGCCCTTCGGGATGCAGCCGAGATGGGTGCAGATACCGACCATGACCAGCCATTGCGGCTGCAGGACGCGATCGGCGTCGGCCTGCGGGTCGGGCAGGTCGTCGACCGCGACCGCCTCGGCCTCCGCGATCTCGTCGGCGGTGCGATGGCGGATGAAAACCGGCTTGCCGCGCCAGGTCACGGTGATCGCCTGGCCTTCCTCGATGGCCGAGAGATCGACCTCGGTCGAGGCCAGCGCCAGCACGTCGGCCGCCGGGTTCATCGAGTCGATCAGCGGCCAGACCGCGACGCCCGTGCCCACGAGGCCGACCGCCGTGGCGGCGAGATAGAGAAAATCACGTCGCGTCTCTTCCTCTCCCGAGTGAGAGGCGTTCGCCGTGGTCTCCGCCATGCCCAAACTTCCCTTGCGTCTCTGGATGATCTCTCCTGGCCGCCCGTCGTTATGCGCTGGCCCGAATCACGCTCTGATCTAGTCCCGCTTGACGGTCCGACAATCTTGCCAGCCGGCTCGCGCCCCCCGGCACGGCTTGCTTTCGGGCACAGACATAGAGGAAATTCCCGGCGAAGGCAAAGCCCAGAAAACAAGATACGACGGTACGGTTAGGCCATGCGTCTGGCGCTCTACGAGCCCGACATTCCACAGAATACCGGTGCCATCCTGCGGCTCTGCGCCTGCCTCGGCGTGCCGCTCGAGATCGTCGAGCCCTGCGGCTTCGTCATGGACGACAAACGGCTGCGCCGCGTCGGCCTCGACTACCTGGAGGCGGTGACCCTGCGTCGGCACAGCTCCTGGCGCGCGTTCCAGAGCTGGCGGCGGGAGGAGGCGGGCGCCGGGCGCCTCTTGCTGCTGACGACGCGCGGCGATATGCCCTACACGGACTTCGCCTACCGGGAGAGCGACTGCCTGCTGCTCGGCCGCGAGAGTGCCGGCGTGCCGGAAGCCGTGCATCGGGCGGCCGACGCCCGCCTCGTGATCCCGCTGAGGCCCGGCCTGCGCTCGCTCAACGTGGCCATGGCCGGCGCCATGGTCTTGGGCGAGGCCCTGCGCCAGACGCACAAGACCTCGCCCGCCACAACGAAAGAGGACACCGCCCATGGCGCCGCCGACTGAAGAACACAAGAGCCGGGCCGCGGACTGGTTCGCCGAGCTGCGCGACCGCATCTGCGCCGCCTTCGAAGGGCTCGAGGATGCGCTCGAAGGTCCCAACGCAGAGCGCTTCGCGAACGTCGCGCCGGGCCGTTTCGAGCGCAAGACCTGGACCCGCGGCACCGAAGACGGCGACGGCAACCCGGCCCAGGCTGGCGGCGGCGTGATGGCGATCATGAAGGGCCGGGTGTTCGAGAAGGTCGGGGTCAATATCTCCACCGTCTGGGGCACCTTCTCGGAGGACTTCGCCGCCCAGATTCCCGGCGCCGGGGAAGATCCGCGCTTCTGGGCCGCGGGCATCTCGCTGGTCGCGCATATGCGCTCGCCCCTGGTGCCGGCCGTGCACATGAACACGCGCCACATCATCACCACCAAGCACTGGTTCGGCGGCGGCTCGGATCTCAATCCGATGTTCCCGGTGGAACAGGATACGGCCGACTTCCACGCCGCCTTCAAGGCCGCCTGCGACAAGCACGACCCGGACTACTACCCGCGCTTCAAGGCCTGGTGCGATGATTACTTCTTCATCAAGCATCGCGGCGAGGCGCGCGGCGTCGGCGGCATCTTCTACGACTACATCGACAGCGGCGACTGGGATGCCGACTTCGCCTTCACCCGCGACGTCGGCCTGGCCTTTCTTGAGATCTACCCAAAGCTCGTGCGCCGGCACATGGCCGAGCCCTGGTCGGAGGAGCAGCGCCGCCACCAGCTCCTGCGCCGCGGCCGCTACGCCGAGTTCAACCTGCTCTACGACCGCGGCACCAAGTTCGGCC
>JAKSDN010000194.1 GCA_022360075.1 Kiloniellales bacterium
CCATGACTCGAACCCGATCAAGATCGCCCTCGGCAAGCTGAAGCGCCAGGGCGCGAAATTCGTCTCGGTCAACCCGGTGCGCAGCGGCTATTCGGCGATCGCCGACGAGTGGGTCGGCATCCGCCCCGGCACCGACGGGCTCTTCGTCTTCGCCCTGATCCACTGCCTGCTCGAGGCCGACAAGATCGATCTCGACTACCTGGTGCGCTACAGCAACGCGCCCTGGCTGGTGATCCAGGACCCGGGCGCGGCCGACGACGGCCTCTTCGCCCGCGACGCGGACGGCGCGCCGCTGGCCTGGGACCAGAGCGGCAAGCAGCTCGCGAGCGCCCTGCTGCCTGACATCGCCCCGGCCGTAGTCGGCGAGTACGTGCTGCCCGACGGCCGCAAGGCGGTGCCGGCCTTCCAGCTCATGGCCGCGCGCTATCTCGACCCGCAGTACGCGCCGGAGGCTGTGGCCGAGCGCTGCGGCCTGGACGCCCGGACCATCCGCCGGCTGGCCGCCGAGCTCGCCGAGGCGGCCTTCGAGCAATCGATCGAGCTGCCGATCGCCTGGACCGACTGGGCCGGACGGCGCCACGAGACCATGAAGGGCCGGCCGGTCAGCCTGCACGCCATGCGCGGCATCTCGGCCCATTCCAACGGCTTTCACACCTGTCGGGGGTTGCACCTGCTGCAGATGATCCTGGGCGCGATCGACTGCCCCGGCGGCTTCCGCTACAAGCCGCCCTTCCCCAAGCCGATCCCGCCGGCGCTGAAGCCCGCCGGCCACGCCGATCAGATCGTCCCCGGCAAGCCCATGGGCGGCCCGCCGCTTGGCTTCACCATGGGACCCGAGGACCTGCTGGTCGACCCCGACGGCACGGCACGGCGCATCGACAAGGCCTATTCCTGGGAGGCGCCGCTCGCCGCCCACGGCCTGATGCACATGGTGATCCACAATGCCGCGGCGGGCGATCCCTACCCGGTCGACCTGCTGTTCCTCTACATGGCGAACATGGGCTGGAACTCCTCCATGTCCGTGCCCGACGTGATCGCCGCGCTGACCGCCAAGGCCGAGGACGGCGAGGGCTACAAGATCCCCAAGATCATCTACGCCGATTCCTACTTCTCCGAGACCGTGGCCTACGCCGACCTGGTGCTGCCCGACACCACCTATCTGGAGCGCTGGGACTGCATCTCGCTGCTCGACCGGCCGATCTGTTCGGCCGAGGGACCGGCGGATTCAATCCGCCAGCCGGTGGTCGAGCCCGACCGCGACGTGCGGGCCTTCCAGTCGGTGCTGATCGACCTCGGCGCCCGGCTCGGCCTGCCCGGCCTGGTGAACGAGGACGGATCGCCGAAGTATCCCGGCGGCTATCCCGACTACATGGTCAACCACGAGCGCGCGCCGGGCATCGGCCCGCTCGCCGGCTGGCGCGGCGAGAACGGCGACCAGCACGGCCGGGGCGCGCCCAATCCCGACCAGCTCCAGCGCTACGTCGAGAACGGCTGCTTCTGGCAGCTCGAGCTGCCGGAGGGCCAGCGCTTTTACAAGCACGCCAACCGCGACTACCTGGACTGGGCGGTTTCCTTCGGCCTGATCGGCAAGGCCGATCAGATCGTGATGCAGGTCTACAGCGAAGTGCTGCAGAAGTTCCGCCTGGCCGCGCGCGGCCACGGCAAGGTGCAGCCGCCGGACGAGCATCGCGTCCGCATCGAGGCCTACTTCGATCCCCTGCCGCTGTGGTACGAGCCCTTCGAGGGCGCGGCGCTCGACGAGGACGCGTTCCCGCTGCACGCGATCACCCAGCGGCCGATGGCCATGTACCATTCCTGGGGCTCGCAGAACGCCTGGCTGCGCCAGATCCACGGCGCCAACCCGCTCTACGTCCACCGCGCCACCGCCGCGCGCCATGGCCTGGAGGACGGCGACTGGGCCTGGGTGATCAGCCACCACGGCCGGGTCAAGGCGCAGGTCCGCCTGATGGACGGCGTCAACCCGGAGACGGTCTGGACCTGGAACGCGATCGGCAAGCGCGCCGGGGCCTGGAACCTCGACCCCAAGGCGCCGGAGGCGACCAAGGGCTTCCTGCTGAACCAGGTGATCGCCGAGCTGCTGCCCGCGCGCGAGGGCGGCTTCCGCTACGCCAACAGCGACCCGGTGACCGGCCAGGCCGCCTGGTACGACCTGCGGGTGCGCATCGAGAAGGCCGCCCCGGCCGAGGCCGGCGAGACCGCGCCGCTCTACGACAAAGTGACGCACCCGCCGGGCCTGAAGGACACCCCCGACATCCTGCGCTTCGGGGCGGAATTCCGACCCAGTGGCGCTAAGGGCGGAAACGGGAGCGCCAAGTCATGACCAGCCTGCCCGACAACCCCGACGCCAAGAAGCTCGGTCTGGTCATCGACCTCGACATCTGCGTCGGCTGCCACGCCTGCGCGGTCTCCTGCAAGGAGTGGAACACCGGCGGCTATTCCGCGCCGCTGACCGACGAGAACCCCTACGCCGACGGCGCCGAGGGCGCCTGGCTCAACCGCGTGCACAGCTACGAGGTCGAGGACGGCCACGGCGGCATGACGGTGAACTTCCCGCGCTCCTGCCTGCACTGCGAGGAGCCGGCCTGCGTGACGGTCTGCCCGACCGGCGCCTCCTTCAAGCGCGCCGAGGACGGCATCGTGCTGGTCGACCCGGACACCTGCATCGGCTGCAAGCTCTGCTCCTGGGCCTGCCCCTACGGCGCGCGCGAGTACGACGCCGACGACGGCGTGATGAAGAAGTGCCCGCTCTGCGTCGATCGGATCTACAACGAGACCCTCGACGCGGTCGACCGCGTGCCGGCCTGCGTCAAGGCCTGCCCGACCGGCGCGCGCCACTTCGGCGACCTGGGCGACCCGAACAGCGAGGTCTCGACGCTGGTGCGCGAGCGCGCCGGCTACGACCTGCTGCCCGAGATGGGCTACAAGCCGGTCAACAAGTACCTGCCCCCGCGCGAGCGCCGCGACCGCCGCAACGCCGACATTCCCGCTCTACCTCGCCTGGAGGGCACGCTGAGCGAGGGCGCCGCCGGGGGCACCGCGCGGGCCGGCGACGGCCTGTTCCGCTGGATCGACCGCGTGCTGTCGCGGTGAGGGGGCGGGCGTGTTGGCCGGTGATGAGAGATTGGGCTGCACGACCATGGCAAGCGCTTCGCGCGGTTCCTGTCGGAACCCTTCGAGACGCCCGCTGAAGCGGGCTCCTCAGGATGAGGTAGATCTTTGTTGGCATTAAGAAAAGTCCTCATCCTGAGGAGCGCCCGGCAGGGCGCGTCTCGAAGGACGCACCATGGTATTCCAGCCCCCCTAACGCTCGACTCCACCCGCTAAGCCGATCCCCCACCCATGCACCCGGCCTATTCCGTCATCCTCTTCACGACCGCCTCGGGCGCGGGCTATGGCCTGCTGTTCCTGCTCTGCCTGTTCGGCGCCACGGGCAGCCTGCCGGCCGCGCGCTGGCTCGGCTTCACCGGCTTCGCGCTGGCCTTCCTGCTGATCACCGTGGGCCTGTTGGCCTCGACCTTCCACCTCGGCCATCCCGAGCGGGCCTGGCGGGCGATGAGCCAGTGGCGCAGTTCCTGGCTGTCGCGCGAGGGCGTGGCGGCGCTGACCACCTACGGGCCGAGCGGGCTCTTTGCGATCGGCTGGGTGTTCTTCGAAGCGACTGGCGGCCTCTGGGCCCTGTTCGGCGCGCTGGGCGCGGTGCTCGCCGTGGTCACGGTCTTCTGCACCGGCATGATCTACCAGTCGCTCGCGACGATCCGGCAGTGGCACAACGTCTGGGTGACGCCGGGCTACCTGGTGCTGGCGCTGGCCAGCGGCGCGGTCTGGTTCGCCCTGATCGCCCTGCTGTTCGGCGCCGGCCGGCCGCTCTTCCTCTGGCTCGCCCTGCTCGCGCTCGCGCTCGGCCTTCTGGTCAAGCTCGGCTACTGGCGCGGCATCGACGCCGAGGCGCGCACGCGCACGATCGAGAACGCCACCGGCCTCGGCCGCTTCGGCAAGGTCAGCCAGCTCGAGGCGCCGCACACCCAGACCAACTACCTGATGCGCGAGATGGGCCACCAGGTCGCCCGCAAGCACGCCCGCAAGCTGCGCGCGATCGCGCTCGCCTTCGGCTTCGCCCTGCCCCTCCTCGCCGTCCTGATCGCGCTCGCCGCCGGCGGCCCCTGGGCCATCCTGGCCATGCTCCTGGCCGCCGTCTTCGTCACCTTCGGCCTCCTGGTCGAACGCTGGCTCTTCTTCGCCGAGGCCCAGCACGTGGTGACGTTGTTCTATGGGGCGAAGGTGGCTTAATCGCAGGGCCACCGGGTTGAGTTGACAGTCTGTAGGCCCATCCAGCAATGGTTCG
>JAKSDN010000793.1 GCA_022360075.1 Kiloniellales bacterium
ACGGCGGCGCCGGAGCCGGCGAGCGGGGAAGAGGAGCGCGACGGTGGCGCGTAGGCGCAAGGGGCGGCCCGTGCACGGCTGGGTGCTGGTCGACAAGCCGAGTGGCCTGACCTCGACCCAAGTGGTCGGGCGCGTGCGCCGGGTCTATGACGCCCAGAAGGTCGGTCATGGCGGCACGCTCGACCCGATCGCCACCGGCCTGCTGCCGATTGCCTTGGGCGAAGCGACCAAGACGGTCGCCTACGTCATGGAGGGCGGCAAGAGCTACAGCTTCACGCTGCGCTGGGGCCAGGCGACCGACACCGACGACATCGAGGGCGAGGTCGTAGCCGAGAGCCCGCGGCGTCCGGAGCCCGCGGAGATCGAGGCCGCGCTGCCGGCGTTCCGCGGCGAGATCGAGCAAACGCCGCCGGCCTTCTCCGCGATCAAAGTCGCCGGCCGGCGCGCCTATGACCTGGCCCGATCCAAGGAGCCGGTCACGCTCGAGCCGCGTCTGGTCACGGTCACGCGCTTCGAGCTTGTCGCCGTGGACGGCCCTGACGACGCGACCTTCGTGGTCGACTGCGGCAAGGGCACCTATATGCGCGCCCTGGCGCGTGACCTGGGGCGGCGGCTCGGCACCCACGCCCACCTGGTCAAGCTGCGGCGCACCGCCGTCGGCGGCTTCACCGAAGAGCACGCAATTTCGCTGGAATCTCTGGAATCCCTGGGGCATAGTGCCGCCGCTTTCGGGCACCTGCATCCGGTCGAGACCGGGCTGGACGGCATCCCGGCCCTTGCCTTGACCGAGATGGAAGCGAGCCGACTGCGTTGCGGTCAGGCCGTGTCGATGTTGGCGCGGTCGGACCTTGAGCGGGTCGGCCATCTGCACCAGGGCGAGACGGTCTGCGCCATGTCGGCGGGAAAGCCGGTCGCCCTCGCACGTTTCGAAGCCGGCGATTTGCGCCCGCTTCGCGTTTTGAATCTTTAGGCTAGAGGAACACCTCGATGTCGATTACCGCTCAGCGGAAGACGGAAGTCGTTGCCGAGTACGCAACGCACGAGGGCGACACGGGGTCGCCCGAGGTTCAAGTCGCCATCCTTTCGGAGCGCATCTCGAACCTCACCGAGCATCTCAAGATGCACAAGAAGGACTTCCACTCGCGCCGTGGCCTGCTGATCATGGTCGGTCAGCGTCGGCGCCTGTTGGACTACCTGAAGCGCAAGGACAAGGCTCGCTACGAGCAGCTCATCCAGCGATTGGGTCTGCGGCGATAGCGCGCGAAGGACCCGGCTTTGCCTATGCCTGCCGCAGGGCCCGTCGAGGCAGCGGCCGCGTGGCACCGGGCTTGCGCGAATGACGAAAATTGGAAGGGGCGATCTCGTGGTCTGGCCGGCACGAGGCGTCCGGTGGATCGGGCCACCGCAAGGAGGCGCCGCGGGCTCAGGCCTGCGGTCCGTCTCCTTCCGAAGGTCCGGTCCCGAAGCATTTGGCAACAACGGTAAGCCGGCCACGTAGGAAGGACGGATGGAGTATGTTTGACGTTCATCGCAAAGAAATTGAGTGGGGCGGCCGGACGCTGTCGCTGGAAACGGGGCGCATTGCGCGCCAGGCCGACGGCTCGGTGCTGGCCAAGTACGGCGAGACCATCGTGCTCTGCACGGTCGTCGGCGCCAAGCAGCCCAGGGAGGGCATCGATTTCTTCCCCCTCACCGTGAATTACCAGGAGAAGACCTTCGCCGCCGGCAAGATCCCCGGTGGCTTCTTCAAGCGCGAAGGCCGCCCCAGCGAAAAGGAGACGCTGACCTCGCGCCTGATCGACCGGCCGATCCGGCCGCTCTTCGCCAAGGGCTACAAGAACGAGACCCAGGTCATCTGCACGGTCTTCAGCCACGATCTCGAGAACGATCCCGACATCGTGGCCATGGTCGGCGCCTCGGCGGCCTTGACGCTTTCGGGCTTGCCTTTCCTCGGTCCGATCGGCGGCTGCCGTGTCGGATACCGGGACGGCGACTACGTCCTCAACCCCAAGGTGGAGGAGGTCAAGGACAGCGATCTCGAGCTGGTCGTGGCCGGCACCCGAGAGGGCGTCTTGATGGTCGAGTCGGAAGCGCAGGAGCTTTCCGAAGAGGTCATGCTGGGCGCGGTCACCTTCGGCCACCAGCAGATGCAGGCGGTCATCGACATGATCATCGACCTGGCCGAAGCCAGCGCCAAGGAGCCCTGGGACCTTGCGCCGTCGGCGCCGGAGGCCGAGACCGTGCGGCAGAAGCTCGAGGGCGACATCCGCGAGCAGCTCGTCGCGGCCTATCAGGAGCCGGACAAGATGGCGCGTCACGAGAAGGTGGCGGCGGTCAACGAGGCTGCCGTCGCGCTCATCGGCGAGGAAGAGGCCGAGCTTGCCGCGCTGCCCGGCGCCTTCAAGGCGCTGGAGAGCGACATCGTGCGCGGCCAGATCCTGAAGACCGGCCAGCGTATCGACGGCCGCACGACCAGCGACGTTCGCCAGATCGTCTGCGAGGTCGGCGTGCTGCCGCGCACCCACGGCTCGGCGCTCTTCACCCGCGGCGAGACCCAGGCTTTGGTGACCACGACGCTGGGCACCGGCCAGGACGAGCAGATCATCGACGCGCTCGAAGGCGAGTATCGTGAGAACTTCATGCTGCACTACAACTTCCCGCCCTACTCGGTCGGCGAAGCGCGGCGCATGATTCCGCCGGGCCGCCGCGAGATCGGCCACGGCAAGCTGGCCTGGCGCGCCCTGCGGCCGCTGATGCCGAGTGCGGAGGACTTCCCCTACACCGTCCGCGTGGTCTCCGAGATCACCGAATCGAACGGCTCCTCCTCGATGGCCACGGTCTGCGGCTCCGCGCTCTCGATGATGGATGCCGGCGTGGCCTTGAAGAACCCGGTGGCGGGCATCGCCATGGGCCTGATCAAGGAGGGCGATGACTTCGCCGTCCTGTCGGACATCCTGGGCGACGAGGATC
>JAKSDN010001240.1 GCA_022360075.1 Kiloniellales bacterium
CACAATGCATGAAAACGCGAACCAAACGGCATTTCAGTCGGACGGGATGGATCGCCATTCATAGGACTGCGGTTCGAATGTCACCGCGGGCTACAGGAGATCACCATGCCCTTTCGCATCAGACATCCCCGTGAGGCCGCGGCCGAGCAGGACTTCGTCTTCACCCAGTTCTATCCGGTCCTGCGGGCCGCCAAGCCGAATTGACGAGGTGGTGAACCCAATAGGCCCGAATCGACGAACCGCGCGAAGCGCTTGGCGATGGCAATCCAGCATTGCCTCAAATCAATCAGAAGTTCGAAGGAGACTGTTCATGGCCGGTTTGAGATCGAAGATCATTGCCCTGTCCCTGCTACTGCCGAGCGTCATCGCGCTCGGCGCGGTCCAGGCCGAGGAGAGCTTCTCTCCCTTCGTCGCCGCCGACGGCACGATCAGCCTGCCGGAGGACTTCCGCTCCTGGGCGCACCTCGGCACCTGGTCGGTCGACAGCGACGAGGAGGAGGGCGGCTCCGCCGGCTACCACCAGGTCTACACGCAGCCCGAGACCATCGAGGCCTATCGCCGGACCGGGCGCTTTCCCGACGGCGCCGTGTTGGTCAAGGAGCTGCTCTCCACGGCGACCGCCGACATGACCACCGGCCGGATCAGCCGTGCGGCCAAGACCGACGGCTGGTTCGTCATGATCAAGGACGGCGAGGGCCGTTTCGCCGGCAATCCGCTCTGGGGCGACGGCTGGGGCTGGGCCCTCTTCGAGAGCGACAAACCGAACGCGACGGTGACCACGGACTACCGCGCCGACTGCCTCGGCTGTCACGTTCCGGCCCAGGCCAACGACTGGGTCTACGTCGAGGGCTACCCGGTGCTTCGCGACTAGTGGTTCGACTCCGACATTCCGATCCCGGAATGTCGGGCCGCCCCACGTAAGAGGAGTAAAAGGCCGGGCGAGAATAGACCGGCGTTCTTCGACAGGAACGACAAGGGGCTTGGAGCGCTGGATGAAGAGCCTGCGTGCTTCGAGACGCGCTCTGTCGAGCGCTCCTCAGCATGAGGAGCAATCTTAATGCCATCAAAAACCTGTCCTCATGCTGAGGAGCCCCGAAGGGGCGTCTCGAAGCACGCACGCCAGCACTGCAGCCAAGACCCGAATGCGCCACCTTCGCTCGATACTGCCAACACGACCCGGACCTTCGCCCCTCTTACCCGCCCCACCAGGTAACTCTTTGTTTGGGTTCAATTCCAGTCGACACCTGATCCAATTTCATCGGACTCGAGTGTCGGAATTGAACCACTAGAGCATGTCTTGGCCGGCCAGGTCGTGGCATTGTCAGCAGTATGCTGGCGGTCCACGACCTGCGCCGCCCGGGGCTTGCACCGGTCAGTTTCGAGCTCGCCGCGGGCGAGTGCCTGGCGCTGCGCGGCCCTTCGGGCTCGGGCAAGTCCCTGCTGCTGCGGGCCCTCGCGGACCTCGATCCGAACCAGAGCGATATCGAGCTCGACGGTCAGGCCCGGGCAAGCATGCCGGCGCCGGTCTGGCGCCGGCACGTCTGCTATCTGCCGGCGGAACCGGGCTGGTGGGCCGAGACCGTCGGCGCGCACTTCTCGGACTGGCGTGCCGCCGTGCCATTGATCGAAGCGCTCGGGATGCCGCCCGATTGCGACGACTGGCCGGTGGCACGGCTCTCGACCGGCGAGCGGCAGCGCCTCGGCCTGGCGCGGCTGCTGTTGCTCGAGCCTCAAGTCTTGCTGCTCGACGAGCCGACCTCCGGCCTGGACGAGACGGCCACCGCCGCCGTCGAGAGCCTGGTGCGCGCGCGGCTGGACGCCGGCGCCGGCGCGATCTGGTCGACCCACGACCTCGACCAGGCCAAGCGCGTGGCACGCCGCGGACTGGCGATCGACGCGGGCCGGGTGAGCGCGCTCGCACTATGACTTACATCGCGCTCGATCTCTTCGATCTCGCCCTGGCGGCGCTGCTGGTCCTGGTCAATGGCGCGCTGTCGCTGGCCCTGCAGCTTGGAATCGAGCGCCAATTGCTGTTCGCGACGCTGCGCATGATCGTGCAGCTCACCCTGATCGGCCTGGTCCTGACCACGCTGTTCGCGCTCGTGTCGCCGTTTTGGACCGGACTTGCGGCGCTCGCCATGGTGCTCTTCGCCGGGCGCGAGATCATGGCACGGCAGGAGCGCCGCATGACGGGCCTTTGGGCCTATGGGCTCGGCACCGCCTGCATGCTGATCGCGGCCAGCCTCGTCACGATCTTCGCCTTGACCACCCAGGTCTCGCCCGAGCCTTGGTATCACCCGCGCTACGCCCTGCCCCTGCTCGGGATGATTCTCGGCAACACCATGACCGGGATCAGCCTCGGCCTGCACACGCTCTCGACCAGCCTGCAGCGCGACCGGGTCGCCATCGAAGCTCAGCTCTGCCTCGGCGCGACCCGGCAGGTCGCCCTGCTGCCGGCGACGCGCGGGGCGCTGAAGAGCGCCCTGATGCCGATCGTCAACTCCATGGCCGCGACCGGCCTGGTCTCCCTTCCGGGCATGATGACCGGCCAGATCCTCTCCGGCGTCGAGCCGGCCGAGGCCGTGAAGTATCAGATCCTCGTCATGTTCCTGATCGCCGGTGGGACCGGCCTGGGCGCCACCGCGGCCGTAATCTCCGGCGGCTACCGGCTGACCGACCGGCGCCATCGCCTGCGACTCGACCGCCTGGCCCCGCCGCGATAGCCGGCCGACCCCTCCCGATCAGTCGGCCGGTTGCTCTTGCGGTTGGGGTTCGGCGGGCTCGTCCGCTTCGGTCGGCGCGGCAGCCGCCGGCTCCTGATTCGTCTGCTCCTGCATCGCTGGCTGCGAGGTTGGCTCCGACGCCGGCTCCGGCGTGCTCAGCAGCAGGGCAGCGACCGAGACGCCGATGAACACCACGGCGATCAGAACGCTGGCCACGATTGCGGGATGGGGATGGCGATCCGTGTCCTGGGCCAGAGGCGCATGGCCGGTGCCGGCCGGCGGCCTGACATGCCGGATCGGCGGCGGTGCGACGACGTCCGTCCAGGAGGAACTGGCGATCGAGAATCCGGCGGCGGGCTCGGGCGCGGTGCCGCCGCCCTGGTTCCAGAACCGCAGGAAACCCTCTTCGACCTTGGCCTGGGCGATCGCGATCGCGTCCTCGCCCAAGTCCTCCGGGTCGTGCAGGCCGCGCAGCACCAAGCCGCTGAACTTCATGACCGGTCGGCCGGCATCGTCCTTCAGGATCTCGCCGTTCAGGCGCGCCTTCTCGGCCCGATAGATCATGGTCAAGGGCCCGGCGGGCGAGTCGGCGAGCTGAGTGCAGCGCGCCGATACGCTGGTCCCGTCGAAGGGCGTCTCCTCGACCTTGGCGCAGAGCAAGGCCGCGGCTTCGACACCGATCAGGAAGTCGGGCGAAACGACGGTCTGGTAGCCGCGCAGACGACTACGGCTGACCAGGAAAGGCCAAGCGGTGTCTTCCATGGCGAGCCTCCTGCCCGCTCAAACGTGCAGCAGATTCGAGCCCGGGTGCTCGGCGTCCAAGACTTTGATCAACACCAGATTCTTCAGAACGATGGCGTCCACCGCGGCGCTTTCGCCCTCGACCTTCGCGAGCGCCTGCTCGAACTCCCGCTTTATGTCGTCGCTCCAGTCGCTGAGCTTTTCGTCCAGACCGGAAAGCAGGGCGGAGAGGACCACCGCGCCGATCCGGAACTCGCCCAGGGACGGCAGGACCGTCGCCAGATGCTTGAGGGCCCAGATCGCCGAGCGCCCGACACCGGCGGGCACGCCCATCAGACGCCGAGGATTGAGCAGGATCTCCTGCTCCTCCGCGCTCAGTCGGCGCGCTGCCGCCTGGAAATGATCGATGAGCGTGCAGGCGATCGACAGCTCGACTTGATAGGGGCGCGGCGCGCCGGCATCGCGGCGCTTGACCATGAAGCCGCTTTCGTCGAGCGCGGCGAAGCCGCTGCCCAAGGCACTCACCGGGATCAGGCGCACCGCGACCCCGCGCTCGCGGCGGCGGTTGATGATGACCTTGAACTGCTCGTGGCCGAGCAGCTTGCGCCGAATCTCGGCCAGGGAATAGCGATCCTCGACCACGTCCCACTTGCTGACGACGAAGTGGAGGGGCTTTGCGTGCAACTTCTGTACCGTCGGCAGCAGATAATCCAGATCGTGCTCGAGTGAGCCGAGATAGCCGCCGGAGCGGCCGTCCATGAAGCGCAGCACC
>JAKSDN010000886.1 GCA_022360075.1 Kiloniellales bacterium
AAGGCCGCGAGAATTGAATCGACCTCGGCGGCCTCGATGTCGACGAGCACGGTCACCGGGTGCTCCTGCCCCAGATAGCGCAGGTCGATGCGGCCCTCGTAGGCGATCTCCGCCTCACCCATGTGGGCGTCGGTCTGGTAATAGCGCTCCGCCTCCTCCCTGAGTCCGGCGAAGACCGCGCGCACGTCGCCCGCCTCCACCTCCTCGGCGCGGCGCAGAACGGTCTGCATGAAGTCGCGCCGGGGTTCTGTGGCCAGCATCCCCCAGGCGGAGAAGAGACCGGGATAGAGCGGCACGATGATCTCCTTCACGCCGAGCTCGCGGCCCAAGGGGGCGCCGTGCATGGGGCCGCCGCCGCCGCCCACCACCAGCGCGAAGTCGCGCGGATCGTGGCCGCGCTGGATCGAGACCAGCTTCAGGGCGTCGATCATGGCGGCCTCGGCCAGCGCGATCACTGCCATGGCCGCCTCCTCCAGCGAGCTGCCGAGCCGTGCGGCGACGGGCTCGAAGGCTTGTCGGGCCCGCGCCTCCGAGAGGTCGAGCAGGCCGCCGGCGAAGCCGCGGTCGGCGATGCGCCCGGCGATCAGGTTGGCGTCGGTCAGGGTCGCGGCCGTGCCGCCGCGTCCGTAGCAGGCCGGGCCGGGATCGGCGCCGGCGCTTTCGGGTCCGACCCTGAGCGCGCCGCCCTTGTCGAACCAGGCGATCGAGCCGCCGCCGGCGCCGATCTCGACCAGGTCGAGCACGCTCACGCGCACCGGATAGCCGGGATTGGTGCGGCTGCGCTCCAGCTTGTACTCGGTCGTCACGGGGGTGACGCCGCCGTGCAGGATCGCGGTCTTGGCGGTCGTGCCGCCGATGTCGAGGAACAGCAGGTCGGCCGGCCCGCAGGTCTGACCGATCAGGGCGGCCCCGGCGATGCCGGCGGCCGGGCCCGACTCGATCAGGGTGATGGGATGGTTGCGCGCGCTGGCGAAGCTGGCCGAGCCGCCGTTCGACTGCATGGCATAGCGTCCGCAGGAGAGGCCGGCGGTGGCCAGCTCCTGGTCGAGCCGGTCGAAGTAGCGCTCGATGATCGGCTGGACGTAGGCGTTCAACACCGCCGTGTTGCTGCGCTCGTACTCGCGCCACTCGCGGGTGATGTCGTGCGAGGCGGTGATCTTGGCGTCGGGCAGCAGCGCGCTCAGCCGGTCGCGGCAGGCGGCCTCGTGCGCGGGATGCAGATAGCTGTGCAAGAAAACGACCGCGATCGCTTCGACGCCGGCCTCGCGGCAGTCGTTAGCGATGGCGTCCAGCTCTTCCAGACGCAGCGGCTCGACCACCTCGCCCTTGGCTGACACGCGCTCCATCACCTCGAAGCGGAGATGGCGCGGCACGAAGGCGGTCGGCGACAGAAACTGCAGGTTATAGAGATCGGGGCGGTTGCCGCGGCCGATCTCCAGCACGTCGCGGAAGCCGCGCGTGGTGACGAGCGCGGTCCTGGCGCCCTTGCGCTCGGTGATCGCGTTGATGACGGTGGTGCCGCCGTGGATGAAGAAGCCGATGCCGGCGAGATCGACCTCGGCCAGGCCAATCGCGTCCATCACGCCCTGGGAGGGGTCGGCCGGCGTGGTCAGCGCCTTGGCGACGGTGAGCGCGCCCGTCGTCTCGTCGAAGCGCACGAGATCGGTGAAGGTGCCGCCGACGTCGGTCGCTAGCCGGCTCACCGCCCACCGCCGCCGATGCCGTAGAATCTCTCTGCCGTCTCCGCCGCGATGTAGCCGTCGCGCAGATCCGCGGCGACGGCTTCGGCCGGCCGTTCCGCCGGGTCGCCGTGGCCGCCGCCGCCGCCGGTGACAACGCGGATCACGTCGCCCTTGCGCAGATCGACGCGCGAGATCCGGCTATAGCGTTTGCGTTGGCCGTCGCGCTCGATCTCCAGATAGTTCGGCGTGCCGGGCTTACCGCCCTCGGCGCCCCAGGGCCGCTCGACGGCGCGGCCGAAGCTGCCGTAGGTGAAGGCGCCGTCGGCGAGGATCTCGTACTCGCGGATACAGCCGAAGCCGCCGCGATAGCGCCCGGCGCCGCTGCCGTCGTCGGTGTTGAGGCGGTAGCTGCGCAGGCGCACCGGCAGCTTGGATTCCAGCAGCTCGACCGAATAGTTGTAGGTGTCCCCGTCGGTGATGGCGATCAGGGCGCTGGCGCCGTCGCGCGCGGGCGTCGCGCCCCAGCCGCCGTGCTGGGGCTCGATATGCACGAAGGTCTCGCCCGATTCGTCGTCGCTGCCGCAGATGTAAGTGGCGCAGAGACTCATGTAGCTACCGGCGCTGAACCGCTCCGGGGCCAGCGGCGCCAGGGCCTTCCAGACCAGCTCCGAGGCCTGCGCGGAGCCCTCGTAGTACCAGCCGACCGGGGCCGGCGGTTGGGCGCTGAACACCGTGCCGTCCGGGATCGTCACCGTGATCGGCCGGAACCAGCCGTCGTTCGAGGGTGCCTGCGGGGCGATCAACGCCTTGAACACCGTCTTGACCGCCGAGAGCAGGGCGCCGTGGGTGCAGTTGACCGGCGCCGCGCGCTGGGCCGCGCAGCCGGTGAAGTCGAAGGCGATGGTCTCGCCGGCGATGGTCACCGCGACCTCGATCGGGATCTGGTCCTCGCTGTTGCCGTCGCCGTCGATGAAATCCCGCGCCCGGTAGACGCCGTCGGGCAGCGCCGCCAGGCCCGCCCGGCTCTGCCGTTCGCTGCTGTCCAGCATGTGCTGGAAGCAGCGCAGCACCTGCTCGACGCCGTAGCGCCGCGCAGTCTCGGCCAGCCGCGAGTCGGCGGTGCGCACCGCGGCAAGCTCGGCGTTGAGATCGCCCAGGCAGTTCTTCGGCAGGCGTACGTTGGCGGTGATGATCTCGATCACGCCCTCGACGAAGCGGTCCTCGCGGCACAGCCGGATGCCCGGCAGGCGCAGCCCCTCCTGATAGATCTCGGTGGCGTCGGGCGGCAGGCTGCCGGCGACCGCCCCGCCGACCTCGGTCCAGTGCGCGACCGCCATGGCGTAGGCGATGACGCGGCCCTCGACGAAAACCGGGCGCACCAGGGCCATGTCGGCGGTGTGCGTGCCGCCGGCATAGGGATCGTTGGTCATGAAGACGTCGCCCGGCGCCATGGTGCCGTCGAATGTCTCGATGATGGTGCGGAGCTGCGCGCCGAAGGTGC
>JAKSDN010000124.1 GCA_022360075.1 Kiloniellales bacterium
GCGAGCTGGAGATCGCCTCGCGCAGCCTGCGCGCGGCCAACGAGCGGCTGCAGGAGCTCGACCGGCTGAAGGACGATTTCCTCACCACGGTCAGCCACGAGCTGCGCACGCCGCTCACCTCGATCCGTTCCTTCAGCGAGATCCTGTTCGACAACCCCGACCTGGCCGACGGCGAGCGCACCAAGTTCCTCGGCATCATCGTCAAGGAGAGCGAGCGCCTGACCCGCCTGATCAACCAGATCCTCGACCTGGCGAAGATGGAATCCGGCCGCATGGAGTGGCGCATGGCCGACGTCGACTTGCGCGAGGCCTTGCAGGAGGGCATCGCCGCGACCAGCAGTCTCCTGGCCGACAACGCGATCGGCCTCGACGTGCGTCTGCCCCAGGATCTACCGGCGGTTCACGCCGACCGCGACCGGCTGATCCAGGTGGGTGTCAACCTGCTGTCCAACGCGGCCAAGTTCTGCGACGGCGCGGCGCCGCTGGTCTCCGTGCAAGCCCAGCAGGGCGACGAGGGCGTGCGCGTTAGCATCGACGACAACGGGCCCGGCGTGCCGCCCGATGCCCTGGACAAGATCTTCGAGAAGTTCCAGCAGGTCGAGGTGACGCCCGGTGCGCGCCCGATGGGCACCGGGCTCGGCTTGCCGATCTCGCGCCAGATTGTCGAGTACTTCGGCGGGCGGATCTGGGTCGAGAACCGCGCCGGCCGGGGCGCGCGCTTCTGTTTTACGCTGCCCCTTGCGAAGGCCATGGACTCTGTGGTCGAAAAGGCCGCAGGGCCGGCGCCGGCCGCGGCTGCGCTGCAGAGCGCGGAATAGGCGGCGGCCCTCGCGCCGATCTCGTTCATCAGCCATGCGGGTTCCATGCATTCGCTGACCAAGATCTTCTCCGAGCTGGTCAAGGACTACATGCGCGAGCCGAAGGTCGTCACCCGGGCTGCGGCGCCGGTGAGCGAGCTGATCGGCCGCATGACGGCGGCCAAGGCGACTTCGGCCCTGGTGGTCGACGAGGCCGGACGCCTGCGTGGCATCATCACGGAGCAGGACGTGACACGCCGCATCGCCCTGCGCTGCCAGGGCGAGGAGCCGGTCGCCGACGTCATGACCAGCCCGGTTCGCAGCATCGGCGCCGACGATTACCTCTACTACGCGATCGCGCGCATGCGGCGCTTCGGCTGGCGCCACATGCCGGTGATCGACGCGGAGGGCCGGCCGGTCGGTCTGATCGATTTGAACCGGGCCTTGGCGGTGGCCGGCGACCCGATTCTGCGCCAGATCGAGGCCGTCACCCACGAGGGCAGCCTCGACGGCCTGCGCCAGATCAAGGCCGCTCAGGTAGAGCTCGCCGAAGCTCTCTTCGACGACAACGTGCCGGCTCCGGAGATTCAGGCGCTGATCACGCACATCAACAACGACATCCACCGCCGCGTCCTCGAGGCCAACCTCGCGGCCATGGAGGAAGAGGGCCGGGGGCCGCCGCCGGTTCCCTTCGCGCTGATCATCATGGGCTCCGGCGGGCGGGGGGAGAACTTCCTTTACCCGGACCAGGACAACGGCTTCATCCTCGACGACTATCCGGACGAGGCGCATAGCCGCATCGACGGATTCTTCATCGAGCTGGCCAAGCGCTTCACGCGCGATCTCGATGCGATCGGCTTTCCCTACTGCGGCGGCTACGTGATGGCGACCAATCCCGTTTGGCGCAAGACCCGCTCGCAGTGGCGCCAGCAGGTCGGGCTCTGGGGCCGCAAGCGCAGCACCATCGCCATGCAGTTCTCGGACATCTTCTTCGACTTCCGCTTCGGCGCCGGCGAAGCCGCGTTCGTGCGCGAGCTGCGCCAGACCGTCACCCAACTCGCCGCCTCGAGCCCGGCGCTGCTCGCGGAGCTGCATCAAGAGTCCTCGCGCATCGGCGTGGCGCTCGGCTGGTTCGGCCGCTTCGTGACCGAGAAGGACAAGCCCGAGCACCGCGGCAAGATCAACCTGAAGCACAGCGGCACGCTGCCGCTGGTGACCAGCCTGCGCCTGCTGGCGTTGCGTGCCGGCCTGGAGGAGACCAACACGCGGCGGCGCATCGAGGCCTTGCAGACGCGCGGCGACCTGGGCGACGACGAGGCCGACTATCTGCTCGGCGCCTTCCGCCACATAACCGCATTGCTGCTGCGCCAGCAGATCGCCGACTTCAAGGCCGGGCGCCAAGTCAGCAACTACGTGCATCCCGACGGCCTGTCGGAGCGCGAGAAGGACATGCTCGTCGATTCCCTGAAGGCGATCGGCGAGCTCGTGAAAAAAGTGAGGAGTGAGTTCACGGCGGAGATATTCTGAACGACGGGCCCTGCCAGAGGCGCGCAGACGACCGCGGCGGAGGCCCGAGACGAGGGAGGATATGGCAGTGGCCGAGCGTCTAGACGAGCTCGACGCCTCTGCGGCCGCGAACCCGAGAAGCGGGAGCGCCACGAGGCGAGCGGAGCGGAGGACGAGCACCAAGAGGGCGGTGGAGATCGCCCTGGTCGCGATCGCCTTGGGTGTGGTCGCGCTGGAGGTGCTCTTGGCCTTCGGGCTTGGCGGCTTCGACCGGGACTCGCTCCTGTCGCTGCTGCCCGCCGCGGCGCTCCTGGCCCTATGCCTCTTCTGCCTGCTCTATCTGCGCGGCCTGCTCGGCAGCCACTTCGCCGCGCTCGACCGCCTGCGCGGCGCGGTGGTGACCATGGCCGACGATCAGAATGCGGTGGTGCCGCAGTTGCGCCCCGGGGAGGGCGGGCTGGAGATCGAGCGCCTGCACGGCGCCATGGCGGCGCTGAGCGCGCGCGAGGCGCAGGATCGCACCGCGCCCGATCTGCGCTTGCAGGCCGTGCTGGCGACGATCTGCGAGGCGATCCTCGTCGTCACCGATCAGGCCCAGGTGAGCCTGGTCAACTACCCGGCCAAGCAGCTTCTCGGCGCCGAGCAGATGAAGGTCGGCAAGTCGGCCTTCTCGGTCTTCGAGCGCGAGTCGCTGCTCGCCGCCCTGGCTGCCGCGGAACGCGCCGAGGGCCCCATGGACGTCAGCCTGGAGACCATTGCCGGCCGCCAGCTCTCGGCGCGGATCGCGGGCCTGGGCGAGCACGGTGGGGCCGTGATCTCCTTTCCGGCCGAACCTCTCGAGCATCGCGCCGAGCTGGAGTGCGATCTGGCGCTGCACGACCTGCCGCCGCCGGCCCAGGCGATCACCGACGATACGCCGCTCGATGCCCTGCCCGTGCTGGTCATGGACACCGAGACCACCGGCCTCGACGTGACCGACGACCGCATCGTGTCGATCGGCGCCGTGCGTCTCCAGGGTGCGCGGATCTTCCGCGGTGCCTCTTTCGATCGGCTGGTCAACCCGGAGCGGCCGATCCCGCCGCGCTCGACCGCGGTGCACGGCATCACCGACGCGATGGTTGCCGAATCGGCGCTTTTTCCCGCGGTCTACGGCGACTTCCAGCCGCTGGCCGCCGGCACGGCGATCGTCGGCCACAATATCCCCTACGACCTCGCCATGCTGCGCCGCGAGTGCGTGCTGGCCGGGCTCGACTGGCGCGAGCCGCCCTGGCTCGACACCCTGGTGCTGGTCGCCGCGCTCGACCCTCAGCTCCTCGACCTCGATCTCGAGGGCCTGGCGGCGCGCTTCGGCGTCGACGTCCACGGCCGCCACACCGCGCTCGGCGACTGCCTGGTCACTGCCGAGATCTACGCCCGCCTGATCCCGCAGCTCCGTGACCACGGCATCGCCACCTACGGCGAGGCCCGCGCCTTCTCCCAGAAGGCCAAGCACATCATCAAGCGCCAAAGGCAGGCTGGTTGGTGAGGGGGGCGATTAACCTCCAACACTCTGTCATCCTCGGACAAGCGCCGCGCCGCGGCGCGCCGATCCGAGGATCCATGGCAGACATTGGACCGGGACCCCAACCATGGATCCTCGGGTCTCCGCTGCGCTGCGCCCGAGGATGACAGGTGAGGTTTCGCGAGCCGAGTGCCGGTCCTGGCCCGATCGTTGGCAAGAAGAATTGACACAGATGGAGACAGATAAACACAGATGTGGCGGGTGGACGCGCATCGCCTGAAACCTCTTCGCATCTGTGTTCATCTCTGTTCATCTGTGTCAAAACAACCCTTCACGATCCCGCACGGTCCCGCGCCAACTTTGGCAAAGCCCCAGCGAATTCGTCTCTTCGAGACGACTGAATGACGCGACGAATAAACCGAAAGTAGCCGATGACCCGCGAGCAAGCCATCGGACAAGCGAGCCGCCATTTCGACGAAGGCGGCTTCTTCGAGGACTTGGCGCGCCGGGTCGCGATCCCGACCGAGAGCCAGGAGCCGGCGCAGCGGCCCCATCTCTATCGCTATCTGACCGAGGAGATCGGGCCGAGCCTCGAGGCGCTGGGCTTTTCCTGCGAGATCCACGAGAACCCGGTCTCCCGCGGCGGTCCCTTCATGATCGCCACCCGCCGGGAGGAGGGCGCGGGGACGACGGTGATGAGCTACGGCCACGGCGACGTGGTGCGCGGCTACGACGATCAATGGCGCGAGGGCCTGAGCCCCTGGGCGCTGAAGAAGGATGGCGAGCGCTGGTACGGCCGCGGCACCGCCGACAACAAGGGCCAGCACA
>JAKSDN010001237.1 GCA_022360075.1 Kiloniellales bacterium
GCTCGAGCAGAAGTCGCGCGAGCTGGAGATTGCCACGCGCAGCCTGCGCGCGGCCAACGAGCGCCTGCAGGAGCCCGACCGGCTCAAGGACGACTTTCTCACAACCGTCAGCCACGAGCTGCGCACGCCGCTGACCTCGATCCGCTCGTTCAGCGAGATTCTCTACGACCACCGCGACATCGACCCGAAGGAGCGCACCGAGTTCCTCGGCATCATCGTCAAGGAGAGCGAGCGTTTGACCCGCCTGATCAACCAGATCCTCGACCTGGCGAAGATGGAATCGGGGCGCATGGAGTGGCGCATGGCCGATGTCGACTTGCGCGAGGCTCTGCAGGAGGGCATCGCTGCGACCAGCAGTCTCCTGGCCGACAACGCGATCGGTCTCGACGTGCGTCTGCCTCAGGATCTGCCGGCGGTTCACGCCGACCGCGACCGGCTGATTCAAGTGGTGGTGAACCTGCTCTCCAACGCCGCCAAGTTCTGCCATCGCACGGATCCCTTGGTCTCCGTGACGGCCCAGACGGGCGACGAGGGCGTGCTCGTGAGCATCGCCGACAATGGGCCTGGCGTCCCGGCCGAGGCGCTCGACAAGATTTTCGAGAAGTTCCAGCAGGCTGAGGTGACGTCCGGCTCGCGGCCGATGGGAACCGGGCTCGGCCTGCCGATCTCGCGCCAGATCGTCGAATACTTCGGCGGTCGGATCTGGGTTGAAAGCCGGTCCGCGCAGGGTGCCCGCTTTTGCTTCACGCTACCCCTTGCGAAGGCAAGCGACTCTGTGGTCGATACGGCTGTGTTGCCGAAACCGGCTGCCGCCGCTCTGCAGAGTGCGGAGTAGCTGGAACTTAGATTCCTTGCGCTCACCTTCAGCCAAACGGGTTTCATGCACTCGCTGACCAAGATCTTCTCCGAGCTGGTCAAGGACTATATGCGCGAGCCGAAGGTCGTCACCCAGGCGACGACCGCGGTCGGCGAGCTGATCGGCCGCATGACGGCGGCCAAGGCCACGTCCGCCCTGGTGGTCGATGAGTCGGGGCGCCTGCTCGGCATCATTACCGAGCAGGACGTGACCCGCCGCATTGCCCTGCGCTGCCGGGGTGACGAGCCGGTCGCCGATGTGATGACCAGCCCGGTCCGCAGCATCGGCGCCGACGACTACCTCTACTACGCGATCGCGCGCATGCGGCGCTTCGGCTGGCGCCACATGCCGGTGACCGATGCCCAGGGCCGCCCGGTCGGCTTGATCGACCTGAACCGGGCGCTCGCCGTGGCCGGCGCCCCGATCCTGCGCCAGATCGAGGCCGTCACCCACGAGGGCAGCCTGGACGGCCTGCGCCAGATCAAGGCCGCTCAGGTAGAACTGGCTGAGGCTCTGTTCGACGACAACGTGCCGGCCCCGGAGATTCAGGCGCTGATCACGCACATCAACAACGACATTCACCGCCGCGTGCTCGAGGCCCACCTCGCGGCCATGCAAGAAGAGAACTGGGGACCGCCGCCGGTTCCCTTCGCGCTGATCATTATGGGCTCCGGCGGGCGCGGGGAGAACTTCCTCTACCCGGACCAGGACAACGGCTTCATCCTCGACGACTACCCGGACGAAGAGCACAGCCGCATCGACGGCTTCTTCATCGAGTTGGCCGAGCGCTTCACCCGCGATCTCGACGCGATCGGCTTTCCCTACTGCGGCGGCTACGTGATGGCGACCAATCCGGTGTGGCGCAAGACCCGCTCGCAGTGGCGCCAGCAGGTCGGGCTCTGGGGCCGCAAGCGCAGCACGATCGCCATGCAGTTCTCGGACATCTTTTTCGACTTCCGCTTCGGGGCCGGCGAGCCCGCGTTCGTGCGCGAGCTGCGCCAGACCGTCAGCCGGCTCGCGGCTTCGAGCCCGGCCCTGCTCGCCGAGCTGCACCAGGAGTCCTCGCGCATCGGCGTGGCGCTCGGCTGGTTCGGCCGCTTCGTGACCGAGAAGGAAAAGCCCGAACATCGCGGCAAGATCAATCTGAAACACAGCGGTACGCTGCCGCTCGTCACCAGTCTGCGCCTGCTGGCTCTGCGCGCAGGCATCGACGAGACGAACACGCGGCGGCGCATCGCTGCCCTGCAGGCGCGCGGCGATCTGGGCAACGACGAGGCCGACTATCTGCTCGGCGCCTTCCGGCACATCACGGCCTTGCTGCTGCGCCAACAGATCGCCGACTTCAGGGCCGGACGCCAGGTTAGCAACTACGTGCATCCCGACGGTTTGTCCGAGCGCGAGAAGGACATGCTCGTCGATTCCCTCAAGGCGATCGGCGAGCTTGTGAAAAAAGTGAGAAGCGAATTCACAGCGGAGATATTCTGAACAGCGGGCGTCGCCAGCGTTGCATCAGAACGACCGCGGCGGTGGCCCGAGACGAGGGAGGATATGGCATTGGCCGAGCGTCTCGAAGGCCTCGACGCCTCTGAGGCCGCCAACCCGAGCAGCGGAAGCGCCGCGAGGCAAGCGGAGCGAAAGTCGAGCACGAAAAGAGCGGTGGAGATCGCCCTGGTCGTGATCGCCCTGGGCGTGTTGGGACTGGAGGCGCTCATGGCCTTCGGCCTCGGCGGATTCGATCAGGGCTCCATCCTGTCGCTGCTGCCCTCGGCGGTCCTGCTGGCGATCTGCTTCTTTTGTCTGCTCTACCTGCGCGGCTTGCTTGGCAGTCACTTTGCCGCGCTCGATCGGCTGCGCGGGGCGGTGATCACCATGGCCGACGATCAGAGCGCGGTGGTGCCGCAGTTGCGGCCCGGTGAGGGTGGTCTCGAGATCGAGCGCCTGCACGGCGCCATGTCGGCGCTGAGCGCGCGTGAGGCGCAGGATCGCGCCGCGCCCGATCTGCGTCTGCAGGCCGTGCTGGCGACGATCTGCGAGTCGATCCTCGTCGTGACGGATCAGGCCCAGGTGAGCCTCGTGAACTACCCGGCCAAGCAGCTTCTGGGCGCCGAGCAGATGAAGGTCGGCAAGTCGGCCTTCTCGGTGTTCAAGCGGGAGTCGTTGCTCGCCGCCCTGTCCGCCGCCGAACGTTCCGAGGGCCCACTGGATGTGAGTTTGGAGACGCTTTCCGGCCAACAGCTCTCCGCGCGGGTCGCGGGCTTGGGCGAGCACGGGGGTGCGGTGATCTCCTTTCCGGCCGAGAGTCTCGAGCATCGCGCCGAGCTGGAGTGCGATCTGGCCCTGCATGATCTGCCTCCGCCGCCCTTGGCGATCACCGACGACACGCCGCTCGATGCCCTGCCGGTGCTGGTCATGGACACCGAGACCACCGGCCTCGACGTGACCGACGACCGTATCGTCTCGATCGGTGCCGTGCGCCTGCAGGGCGCCCGGATCTATCGCAGCGCCTCCTTCGACCGGCTGGTCAATCCCGAACGCCCGATCCCGCCGCGCTCGACCGCGGTCCACGGCATCACCGACGCGATGGTCGCCGAGTCTGCGCTCTTTCCGGCGGTCTATGAGGACTTCCGGCCGTTGGCTTCGGGCACGGCGATCGTCGGCCACAACATCCCCTTCGACCTCGCCATGCTGCGCCGGGAGTGCGTGCTGGCGGGTCTCGACTGGCGCGAGCCGCCCTGGCTCGACACGCTGGTGCTGGTTGCCGCGCTCGACCCGCTGCTCCTCGACCTCGACCTCGAGGGCCTGGCGGCGCGCTTTGGCGTCGACGTCCACGGTCGCCACACCGCGCTCGGCGACTGTCTGGTCACCGCCGAGATCTACGCCCGGCTGATCCCGCAGCTCCGCGATCACGGCATCGCCACCTACGGCGAGGCCCGCGCCTTCTCCCAGAAGGCCAAGCACATCATCAAGCGCCAAAGGCAGGCCGGTTGGTGAGGGGGCGAAAGGGCAAGCCCTCTCCCTGGAGGGGAGAGGGAGGGACCCGCGCTCACATAGTGAGCGTGGGAGGGTGAGGGTGGTTTGCGAAGCAAAGTTGGATGGGGCCGGACACGGGGCGTGGAGGCCTGACTTCTCCCGAAAGATGTCACCCTCACCCTCCCAGCGCTGCGCGCTGGGCCCCTCCCTCTCCCCTCCAGGGAGAGGGGTAATGGAGCCGGATCACGGGCGAGCTTCCATCGACGGAATTTGCGCCCGAGGATGACAGGTGAGGTTTCGCGAGCCGAGTGCCGGTCCTGGCCCGATCGTTGGTAAGAAGAATTGACACAGATGGACACAGACAAACACAGATGTGGCGGGTGAACGCGCATCGCCTGAACCCTCTTCGCATCTGTGTTCTTCTCTGTTCATCTGTGTCAAAACAACCCTTCATGATCCCGCGCCAACTTTGGCAAAGCCCCAGCGAATTCGTCTTTTCGAGACGACTGAATGACGCGACGAGTAAACCGAAAGTAGACAATGACCCGCGAGCAAGCCATCGAACAAGCGAGCCGCCATTTCGATGAGGGCGGCTTCTTCGAGGACTTGGCGCGGCGGGTCGCGATCCCGACCGAGAGCCAGGAGCCGGCCCAGCGGCCTCACCTTTACCGCTATCTGACCGAGGAGATCGGGCCAAGCCTCGAAGCCCTGGGCTTCGCCTGCGAGATCCACGAGAACCCGGTGTCCCGCGGCGGTCCCTTCATGGTCGCCACCCGCCGGGAGGAGGGCGCGGGACCGACGGTGATGAGCTACGGCCACGGCGACGTGGTGCGCGGCTACGACGATCAATGGCGCGAGGGCCTGAGCCCCTGGGCGCTGAAGAAGGATGGCGAGCGCTGGTACGGCCGCGGCACCGCCGACAACAAGGGCCAGCACA
>JAKSDN010000498.1 GCA_022360075.1 Kiloniellales bacterium
CGGATCGGTTCGCGCTAACGTTCCGCTTGAGTGTCGAACAGCTTCCTTAGCTCCGCCTCGCCGCGCACCGCCGATGCCGTTCGGCGCACGCGCAGCCAGGCTTCACGGACCTTTTCTTCGTTCGTCGATGAAGGGTCGCGAGAGTAGGAGCGCACCGCGAGCTTTGCGGCCGTCAGCGCTTCGCTGCGCTGGTTCGCCCGCTCTGAGATGTTCATGTCTTGCCTTCTCCCCTACAGAAAGACGAGAGAATCGGAGGCACGAAAGATTAACCAAGCGTTAACCGCGTTAAGGATTGGCTCGGTTTCTTTTCTACAGGTTTGTAGGCAGGCGTACGAGCTTTTTGGTGTGACAATTCTGAGGAGATCGGTCCGGCGGACGTGTGGGCTTCAGCGGCGGGCCAGGACGATGTCGATCAGGTCGTCCTCGTCGTCCCTCTCGCGGACTCTCCGCAGCACGATCCGCGTCGAGACGACATCGTTGCTGCGCAGGAACGTGCGGACCGCCATGCCGCGTTTGAGGGCGCGGAGCTTGGCACCGCTCCCACTCTGCTGCTCGCCGGCCCAATAGCTGAGGATGCGAATTCCGCGCTGGTCGGCGGCGCGAATCTCCGCAGCCAAGGCGGCGAGATCGGCCTCGCTATCCGGGTTCAAGGCGGAGGCCCCGCCGGGAAAGCGCAGACGCAGCGCGATCGAGGGGTCGTCGGCCGGCGGGAGCAGCGCTTGCTGCTCGGCAACCGCGGCCTCGACGGCGAGCCGGGCCTCCTTGGCCTCGCGTTCTTTCTCCCGAGCGAACTGAGCGCTGTCGATCGCGTCCTCGGCGGCCGTCTCGGCCTCGTCGGCCATGTCTTCCGCGGCATCGGCGGCCTCTTCCGCGCGGGCCTCCGCCGCTTCGGCCTCGACGCGGGCGCTTTCGGCCTCGGCAAGGGCCTGCGTCCGGGCGTCGCTATCGGGCGCCGTCTCGGCGACGGCCTGCGCGCGGGCATCGGCGACCTGAGCGGCCTCGAGCGCCCTGCGCCGGGCTGCCTCTGCGTCCTTCTCCGCCTGGAGGGCAGCCTGCTTCGCCGCGCGGGCGGCCTCTCGGGATTCCCCGGCCTCCTGGGCCACGCGCTCGGCCTCGGCTGCCGCAGCTTCCGCCTCTTCCTTGGCTCTGTCGACCTCGGACAGGACGCGGTCGCGCTCCTCATCAACAGGCTCGGGTGGGGCCTCCGCCCTTGGGGCGGGGGCGGCTTCAGGCACCGACGGATCCGATTTGGCGGAAGCGGCATCGGCCTCGGCAACCCGCCGCTGCTCGGCGGTGGTTTGAGCACTGGCCGTGCTTGCGGCGCTCTGCGACGGCGCTGCTGCGGCGGCAGGGCCCGCCGGCTCGGGGGAACCGGCGGCGCGGCTCGCCTGTGCGACGTCGTCGCGGGCGACGCGCTCGCGTTCGCTCGGAAGGGCCGTCGCCGCTGCTTCCGCAACCCCGGGCAGGTCGGACCCGCTGTCCGCTGCGCGGGCGTCTGCCGCCGGCGCCCTGGGGATGGCGGGCGCGGCCTCCGAGATGCCGGTGGGGGCCAAGGTCGGCTGACCGGCGATGCTCGAGCCGGTCAGCCCGGCGCGGGCGAAGTCGGCCTTGGCCACCGCCACCTCGACCTCGGCCAGAACACCAGCCCGCTCGGCGGCACTCAGCGTGTCGGCAAAGCGCTCGCTCGCCAGCTCGTAGCTCTCCTCCGCGGCATCCTCGGCCGTCTCGGCCAAGTCCTCGGCCCGCTCGGCCAGATCCGCCGCGGTCTCGGCCGCGCTTTCGGCGGCTCTCTCGGCCCGCTCCACGGCGGCCCGCGCCCGTTGCGTGCCCTCCGCGTCCTCCGTGCCCGAGGCCGCGGCGAGATCTTCGAGCCTCTCGACCATGGCGGCGGCCAGCTCCGCCTGCTCGGCACCGGCCTTGGCGGCCCCCATGGCTTGCCGCTCCGCCTGGCGCGCATAGAGCGCCGCGTCGGCCGCCCGCTTGGCGTCGGTCTCGGCACGGACCGCCAACTGCGTCGCCGCGAGCGCATAGGCGAGGGCCTGCTCACGGGATTCCGTTTCTTCCGTCGCCTCGATCGCCCGCTCCGCGTTCTCGCCGTCAGCTTCGATCGCCGCCAGAGCCGCGGCCGCGTCGGCGGCTGTCTGCTCGGCCAGGCGAGCTGCGCGCTCGGCTTCTGCGCGGAAGGCCGTGGCGTCGACCGCCGCGACCTCGGCACGGCGCCGGACCTGCGCGAAGTCGGAGGCCGCGGCGGCGGAGGCTTCGGCCGGTGGCACGGCCGCGTCCGGGTCGGAGAACCAGGTCCAGGGCCTCAGCCAAGAAGAGCGGCCCTCGCCGCTGACGTTCGCGACCGGCCGGCTCTGGCCGTTCGCCGCGGGTTGTGCGTCGCGTGCTGTGCCGGAGCCGCCCCCAGAGGGCCGGGCGGGGGAGACCGGGGAAGATGAGGGCTGGAGGTTCTCGGTCGGGCTCGAGCTTGGCGTCTCGGCGGTGGCCTTCGGGGCCTCCGTGACGGCCTTGCCGGGCGGCGGATAGGGCTGTCCTCCGCAGGCCGCGGCCAACAGGCTCAGCGCGATCGCGCAGGTCCAGGGGAACCGCCCGCTGGAGCCGGCATGCTCCCGCCCGGTGGCTCGCTCGTCGCTTCTCGGCGTCGGGCCCGTCAAGCCTAAGCCTCCATCACCTTCGTAAGAGGTCCGTAACAGGCCGGAAATCTATCGCAAGCGAACCTCGGAGGCCATCAGACAAAGCCGTGCTTGCCGGCTCGGCTGGCGGTGCTCAAAAGCGGAAGCCGCCGGAAATCCGGCGGCTTCCAATCCTCGCTCCGTCTTTGCCGCCCGCGTTGGGCCGAGTCGCGCAGCGGCTCCCGCCGGACGCGGGCCCTACTTCTCGAACTCGATCTCGACGCGGCGGTTGGCCTGCTCGGGCACGCCGTCGGCAGTCGGGACCTGCGGCCGCGATTCGCCGAAGTAGTCCACAGCGATCGCGCCGCCCGGCACGCCGTTCCGGGTCAGATAGTCGAAGACCGCGTCCGCGCGGCGCTGCGAAAGCGCCATGTTGTAGCGGTCGGTGCCGGCGCGGTCGGTGTGGCCCTGGACGATCACCTGGGTCGGCTTGGCGGCGTCGTAGTCTTCGGCCACCTCGTCAAGCGTCGCCACTGCATCCTGCGACAGGGCTGAGCTGTCGAAGTCGAAGAAGACGACGTAGGGCCCCGGCAGCGGCATCTCGGCGGGCTCGGCCGGTGTCGGCATCAGCGCCTCGACCTCGTCCATCGCCTCCAGGAAAGCGTCACGGCAAGCCGCGATGTCGTCCGGCTGGAAGTTCTCTTCTTGTTCCTGGACCCAGCAGTCGTACATGACCTGTGCACGGGCCGCCGGCTCGGGCGCCCACTCGCGCGCACCTGCACGCAGAGCGCGTTGCAACCGCCAGATGCCGTTGAACAGGTCGGCGCGATGCTCGAGGGGGATCCAGCGATGGGTGATCGGGTGTTCGGGTTCGACGTTCTGACCTGCCGCCACCGCCTGGGCGCGGCGTGCGAAGCGATCGGAGTCCTCGTAGTCACCTTCTGAGAATTCAGCTTGCGCGAGCGAGACATAGCCCTGGTGCAGAGCCTGGGCGAAAGCACCCTCGGGAGCGGTCGTCGCCTGCGCCCGCTGGAGCTCGAAGCCGTCTTCGACGTGCGTCGCCTCGGCGCCGTAATGCTCGCAAGCGCCAAGCAACGCGACGCATAGCCCAAGCGCCGCGGCGTGGTGCAGCTTCAGCATGACTTTCCCCCTCTGCGTTAGCTCGCCTTTGCCTTATACCATAAAGGCCTTAGGCCCGGATTGAACAGCGAAAACTGTGTTTCCGGCCGGCCACTTCCCGCGCCTCGATGTCCGATTGAGAGCCTCTTGAGAGGCATTGGTGGAACACCGAAAGGCGCGGTCCTGGAAAGAATCTTGCCCCGCTCATGAAATAGCCCGGCCCATGAGGAACCACAAGCTCTTTCGCTGTTTCGGCGGCTGCGGCTTTTGCACCGCCGCATGATTGCTGCAGCGCAAAATCACACAGGCCGACGCGTCGTACATACCGGCGTACCCGTATGTGTCGTTCGTCCCTCGAGCGCGCCGGTCATGGGGGATCGGCTCGGTTCTTTTCCTCCGCGACTCCGAGCGGCGTGGCAGGCAGGACGAGCCGGGCCCGAAGCCCGGGTTCGTTGTCCTCGAGCCGAAGCGCGCCGCCGTGAAGGCTGGCGACCGCGGCGACCAGGCTGAGGCCCAAACCGCTGCCGGGCGTGCTGCGGCTGGCTTCCAGGCGGTAGAACCGCTCGGTGACGCGCTCGCGGGCCGCTTCGGGGATTCCTTCGCCCCGATCCCAAACGATGAGATCGACGCTCCTGCCCGACGGAGCCAGCACGATCCCGAGACGACCCTGGGGCGGCGAGAACTTGATCGCGTTGTCCAAGAGGTTCGAGAGCGCCTGAAACAGCAGATCGCGGTCGCCGCGCACTTTGGCCGGCTCTGCCGCCTCGACCGCTAGGCTGAGGCCTTGCTCCTCGGCCAGCGGTTCGTAGAGCTCGGCGGCGTCGGTCACGAGCGCGGCAAGGTCGACGGAGTCGAAGCGGCGGCGCGGCGCACCCGACTCGGCCTGAGCGATGTTGAGCAGGGCGTTGAATGTGTCCAGCAGCCGGTCCGCTTCCGCGATCGTCTGCTCGATCGCGGCCCGGTAGGCCTTCGACGCGTCGTCGGCGTCCGGGGGCTGATCCATGAGGGTGATCTCGAGGCGGCTGCGCAGCCGGGCCAGAGGGCTGCGCAAGTCGTGGGCGATGCTCTCGGTGACCTGCTTCATGCCGCTCAGAAGCCGCTCGATCTGATCGAGCATCGCGTTCAGGTTGCGCGCAAGCTCGTCGAACTCGTCGTCGCGGCCACTGATGGCGACCCGCTGGCCGAGATCGCCGCCCATGATGCGCCGGCTGGCCTGGTTGATCGTATCGATCCGGCGCAGAATCGAGCGGCTCATCAAAACGCCGCCGACCAGCGACAGCGCGATCGTCACGATGATGCCGAAGATCAGCATCTCGCGGATCTGCGCGGCGATGCGGTCGCGCTCCCGCACGTCGTGGCCAACAAGCAGGTGGAGCTGGCCGCCCAGAGTAAAGACCCGGGCGCGGCCGAAGTTGATGCCGCTGCGGTCCGCTTCGGGGAAGTCCAAGCGGAAGGTCACCCAGCCGGCCTCGTCCGGTGGCTCGTCCGGCCAGCGCGTGAGGTTGCCGGCGAGCGGCTCGAAGCGGGCGCCGGCCAGCAAATAAAGGCCGCGCGCGGCATCCGCGCTGGACGAGCGCCGGCGGATCACCTCGACGAGGCCGGACAGGCCGCGCCGCTGGTAGTGCTCGGCAAGACCGCGGATTTCCGCGTCGATGGTGGCGTCGATCTGCCGTGTGACGGAGTCGGTGGCGGCCCAATAGATCAGCCCGACCAGGATCAGCACGGCCGTGCTGAACAGCGAGATGTAGACCAGCGCGAGGCGAAAGCTGCTCGAGCCCAGAAGGCTGGAGCGTTCGGGCAGGACGCCTTGGGCCCTAGTCCGGCGCACGCAGGCTGTATCCGGCGCCGCGCACGGTCTGGATCAGGGGCTTGTCGAAACCGCGGTCGATCTTGCCGCGCAGGCGGCTGACGTGGACGTCGATCACGTTGGTCTGGGGATCGAAATGATAGTCCCAGACGTTCTCGTAGAGCATGGTGCGCGTGACGACCTGGCCCGCGTGGCGCATCAGGTACTCCAGCAAGCGGAACTCCCGGGGCTGGAGCTCGATCGCTACGCCGGCGCGGCGTACCTGGCGGGCCAGCAGATCCATCTCGAGGTCGCCGACCTTGAGCAGGGTCTCCGCGACGCCGGCTTTGGGTCGCCGGAGCAGGGCCTCGATCCGCGCGAGCAGCTCGGAAAAGGCAAAGGGCTTGGTCAGGTAGTCGTCGCCGCCGCCGCGCAGGCCGCGGACCCGGTCCTCGACCCCGCCCATGGCGCTCAGGAACAGGATCGGCAACTCGGCGCCCGTCCCGCGCAGGGTCTCGACCAGGGACAGGCCGTCGAGGCCCGGCAACATGCGATCGACGATGGCGAGATCGAAGTCGCCGCCGGCCGCGCGCAACAGGCCCTGTTTGCCGTCGTGCACGACTTCGGCGACGTAGCCGGCCTCGCCCAAACCCTTGGCGATGTAGCTCGCCGTCTCCACGTCGTCTTCGATGATCAGCACGCGCATTTCATGAAGGCCGGCCGCCGCTGGGCCGGGAGCTGTCAAAAGCAAGGGACGATCCTCCGCGTTTTTCGGACCGACGGGGCGGCGAGTCAACGCCGCCCCGTCTCGGCCGATCAGCCGATCGGCAGGGCGACGAAGCTGTCGCCGCCTTGCCGCTTGGCCAGAACCGGCACCACCTTCCGGCCCTCGGCGCGGACGTCCTCGAGTGCTCGGGCCGCCTCTTGCGTGGAGGTCACGGGCTCGAGGCCCAGGCTCGCGATCACGTCGCCCTTCCGCAG
>JAKSDN010001020.1 GCA_022360075.1 Kiloniellales bacterium
ATGATCGCCGGCAGCGTGCCCGGCTCGCCGAAGGCGGTCAGCAACAGCGGGATGCCGAGGTAGCCGGTGTTGGCGAAGGTCGCCGTCAGCCCGTGCAGGCCGAGCGCCCCCAGGCGATTGGGAAACAGCCAGGCCGCGCCCGCGATGGCGATCCCGCCCGTGATCGCCATGCCGCCACCGAAGGCGAGCAGGAAGGGGCCGTTGAAGGCTTCGGCCAGGGAGACCCGCGACATCGAGACGACGAAGAGCGCGGGCATGGCGACGTAATAGACGAAGCGGTTGAGCGCCTCGCTGCTGGCCTCGCCGAGTAGCCCGAAGCGGCCGCAGAGATAGCCGGCCAGCATGATCGCGAAGACCGGGATGACGACGTCGAGAATGGCGGTCATGGCGCGGCACCTTGACCGGCCCCCAGCGTCCTGTCGAGGCCGGCCGTCGCAGCCAAGACTTGCAGGCCATGCAGGGCTCGAACCCGCCTTTCGGCAAGGCTTGACGCCGCGCGGGCACGCCGCCTAGTGTGCGCCCGCCTTGGCCCCGGACCGACGCCGGACCGGGGCCCTGCCCCTCCGAAACAACGGCGAGCAGCAATGATCGATCATCAGACGGCGTTGATTTACACGATGGTGCTCATGTCCGCGTCCGACCGCGACATGACCGACGCCGAGCTCCAGACCATGGGCGAGATGGTGAAGTACCTGCCGGTCTTCAAAGACTACGATCTAACCGGCCTGCCGAAGGCCGCGAATGACTGCGCCGAGCTGTTGTCCGACGAGGATGGTCTCGACAGCGCGCTCGACCAAATCGCCGACGGCCTGCCCGCGAAGCTCTGCGAGACCGCCTATGCGCTGGCCTGCGAGGTGGCGGCCGCCGACGGCAGGGTCAGTCAGGAGGAGATGCGCCTGCTCGAGCTGCTGCGCTACCGCCTCGACGTCGGCCGTCTGCCGGCCGCGGCAATCGAGCGCGCCACGCGCGCCCGCCACATGGTGCTTTGAGGCCCGCGCCGCTCAATTTCCACCAGCAACACCGTAGGGCGGGTTGGCGAAGCATAACCCGCCGGATGAATTCGGCAGCACGCTCATATCATCGAGCCGTCATTGCGAGCTGGCGTGAGCCGGCGCGGCAATCCAGAGCCGCCGCTCGGGCGACCGCCAGCTAGATTGCTTCGCTGCGCTCGCAATGACGATGACGATTTGTTCGTGAGTCACGCGCCAAACGGCCGCGAGTTTCGCCAGACGTGAAGTCATGGCCTCATAGAAAAAAGGGCCGCGGCGGTGTGCCGCGGCCCTCGTAGGCGTTCTTGGTCGGAAGAGGCTTACATGCCCATGCCGCCCATGTCGGGCATGGCCGGGGCCGGGTCCTTCTTCTCGGGCTTCTCGGCGACCATGGCCTCGGTCGTGATCAGCAAGCCGGCCACCGAGGCGGCGTCCTGCAGCGCGATCCGGACCACCTTGGTCGGGTCGATGATGCCTTCCTTGACCAGGTCGCAGTAGGTCTCGTTCTGCGCGTCGAAGCCCCAGGTGTTGGAGCGCTGCGCGAGCAGCTTGCCGGCGACCACGGCGCCGTCCATGCCGGCGTTCTCCGCAATCTGGCGCACCGGCGCCTGCAACGCGCGCCGCACGATGTCGACGCCC
>JAKSDN010000464.1 GCA_022360075.1 Kiloniellales bacterium
AAATCTCCAACGCGTCCTCATTTTTGCTTGTCATCCTCGGACAAGTGCCGCGTAGCGGCGCGCCGATCCGAGGATCCATGGGAGACATGAGCCCGGACCCAACCATGGATCCTCGGGTCTTCGCCCGAGGATGACATCGTTTGGGCGGTGGTAAGGATACTCTGGATGGCGAGAGCCGGAATCGGCGCAGATAAACACAGATCGGCCGAGCATGTCGCTGCGCCGTACCTGACGGCACTGTCTGCGTTCATCGGTGTTCATCTGTGGATTCGTCATTGCGAGCGGAGCGACGCAATCCAGAGCCCGTGCTGAGGTGGCGAAGGTCTGGATTGCCGTGCCGGCTCGCAATGACGGAACGCTGGCCTAAGGCCGCGTCACCCTGACCCGGTAGTCGAAGCGTGCCTCGCCGCCGGCCGGCACGTCGAGGGTCCAGACGATGCGATTGGCGGTCTCGGGCTCGTGGGGCAGGCTTTCCTGCATCATGCGCCAGCCTTGCGGCATCTGGCCGACGACCTTGACCGTCACCGGCTGGTCCTTGGCGTTGCGCAGCTCGATGCGCTGGCCGGTCTCGTAGGTCTTGTTGGAGATCCGCTCGAAGACGGTGCGCAGCGCCTTGCCGGTGACGTCGAAGGCGCGGCCGGTGGTCAGGCGCAGGGTCCCGCCCTTGGCCGTGTGACCGATCTGGTCCTCGCCGATGAAGACCGGCGGCGTCGCCTCGCCGGTGTCCTGGTAGACCCGGATCACGCCGCGCGGCAGCGGCCGGCCGAGACCGGCGGCTTCGTCGTTCTCGAACTCGAGCCGGACCTGCGCCTTGACCGGCCCGATCTCCTCCGGGCCGCCGTGGGCGCCGATCAGCGCCTCGAAGCGGTACTCCTTGGTCACGGCGAGGCCCTGGGCCGAGAGCAAACTGACCTGCTTGGTCACGCGCTGCGGGATGTCGACGGGCTGGTCGAGGGAGTAGAGATGCTGCTCGCCGATCGCCTGCTCGACCATCTGCGGCGGCGCGGCCATGGCCACGGCTGCGCCGCGCACGTCCATGGCTTCCGCCTTGGCCATCAAGGTCGGGCGCACCTGGTTGATGTCGCCGGCAACCAGGCGCAGGCGGGCCGCGGGATAGTCCGTGCCGCTGTCGTTGCGCAGCGTGACCAGGCCGGTCAGGTCGAGCGTCTCCTCGGCCGCGTCCAGGCGGGCGACGTAGTCTGCCTGCCAGGAAAGACCGCCGGTGAGATAGGCCAGGCCCAGCGACCGTTCGCCCGCCGCGTCGCTGCCCAGCACGGCGATCAGGGTCGCCTGATCGCGCAGTCCCTCGGCCTGCGGGGCGAAGGCGAGCTTGTCGAGCGGCACGGTCTCCAGCCGGCCCTCGACACGCACCAGAGGTCCCGAGAGGCTGACCAGCTCGGCCGCGCGGTAGTCGAGGCTGCCGTCGGCCGGGTTGACCCGCTTTACCCAGACCGGCGCCCCGAGCGCGCGCTCCAGCAAGCGCGCCGGGCTCAAGACGTCGGCGTCGTAGCTCTGCTCGAACAGGCTCAGGCCCGGCCCGCTCAGGATCACCGTCTCCGGCCGCAGAAGCCGCGAGACGCCGAGCAGGGCCAGGCGATTGCGTCCGGCCTCGAAGGCCACGCCGCGGGTCTCGCTGATCAGGGCGAGATCCTGATTGTAGATCGTCACTGTGAGGTCGGACTGCCGCTCCAAGCCGACGATCCGTTCGTCCTGGGCCTGAACGGCAGCACCGCCGAGAACCAACAGCGCAGCAGCAAGGGCCAAGGCGAGCGCGGGACCTGCCCGGTTTTTACCCATGCCAAGCGTCATGCTCTTCATCCTTCCCATGATGATCCCGCCAAGCGCCAGAATAGGCCCGAATGAGGCGAGACTGCGGCGGGCGCCGGTCAATCCCATGGCGCGACTCGTCGGTGCGGCTATGCCGGACGCCGCGCCTTGAGCGCCGCGGTCAGGGTGCCGTCGTCGAGATAGTCGAGCTCGCCACCGACGGGCACCCCGTGCGCCAGGCGCGAGACGCTGAGCTTGCTGTCGGCCAGGCGGTCGACGATGTAATGCGCCGTGGTCTGGCCGTCGACCGTGGCGCTCAGGGCCAGGATCACCTCCGTGACCGTCTCGGCCTGGGCGCGCGCCACCAGCGGCCCGAGGTTGAGCTGCTCGGGACCGCGACCGTCGAGCGCCGAGAGCGTACCGCCGAGGACGTGATAGCGTCCGTTGAAGGCGCCCGAGCGTTCGATCGCCCAGAGGTCGGCGACCTCCTCGACCACGCAGATCAGCGCGTCGTTGCGTTTCGGGTCACGGCAGATCGCGCAAGGATCGCTCGAGTCGAGATTGCCGCAGGTACCGCAGGTCTTCAGGCTCTCGGCCGCCTGGCGCATGGCCGCGGCCAGCGGCAGCATCAGGGACTCGCGCCGCTTCATCAGATGCAGCACCGCGCGCCGCGCCGAGCGCGGGCCGAGGCCCGGCAGGCGCGCCAGGAGCTGGATCAAGCTGTCGATGTCCGAGACCGGCATGGGCGGCACCATAGCGGCTGCGCCCGGGCGGTAAAGCGCCCGCGGGAGGCCCAGCGGGCCGTGCTCTTGCCGGTCGCGCTTATGCTCGCCAAGCACCTCTCTCCTGTGCTACATCCTGCCACAGCTTGAGCGCGAAAGTCCCGGCGCTGAGCGCCGTCGCAAAAGCTGCACAGTCCAGGTGTTATGTCCTCAACACCCGCGTCAGGTACGACGATCCCGGACGG
>JAKSDN010001413.1 GCA_022360075.1 Kiloniellales bacterium
GGCAACCACGCCGTAGGGCTCGGTGACGGTGAAGCCGAAACGACCTTCGGCGGTCGGCGCGACGTCGCCGCCGTGCTTATCGGCCAACTCTGCGAAGAAGCGGATCGTCTTGGCCACGTAAGGGACGTCCCAGCCGGCCGCCTGGGCGATAGGTCGGGTCGAGCCGAGCGCCTCCAGCTGCGCCAGCTCGACGCAATGCGTGTCGATCAGGTCAGCCCAGCGGAGCAAAACGGCTGCCCTGGACCGGGGCGCTTGTCTTGCCCAATCGCTGCCTTTTTGTGCGTCACGGGCGCTGCAAACCGCCCGATCGACCGTGGCGGCGTTTGCCAGCGGCAGCTCAGCATAGCGGGCGCCGTCGCTTGGCCGGCGTAGGATGATGGCCTCGCGCGTATCGGCCAACAGGGCGCCATCGACGAAATGACCGCTGGGAAGCTCTGGAGAAGCGGGGTCGAAATCGAGCACGGCTTTGCCCTCAACGGATCGTGGATGTCTCGCCGGCGGCTGGCGTGCCCCAGCGCGACGGCAACCGCCACGCTTGGTCCAAGCGTTTCCGAACGAGCGCCAATTCAAACGCTCGGCGCAGTTGCCATGTTCCCGCTTCAGCCTTTCTCTCGCCAATAGAGTCTAGCCTACACCCAATAACCTTGGGTTATGCCGGCCTGCGATCTGTTCCGTTGAGTTCGGAGTCCTCGAAACGTACCGTCCGCGCAAATGGCTTGAGCCCGCCCACTTGTTCGAAGGATCGCTCCCTTGTCCGCTAAAGGCATTTCGATCGTGCCGATGGAGTGCGCGCATCTCGCTGAGGCGCATGCGTTGTCGGTTGCCGTCAAATGGCCGCATCGGCTTGAAGACTGGACCTTTTTGCTTTCGCTTGGGCGTGGCGCGGTGGCACTCGACGGGGATCGCGTGATCGGAACCATCATGTGGTGGCCCTGCGGCGATGATCGCGCAACCCTTGGCATGATCATCGTGAAACCCGAACGGCAGGGGCAGGGACTTGGCCGGCGCCTGATGGCGGGAGCGCTGGCGGAGATCGGCCCGAGGCGTATCTTGCTCAATGCCACCAAGGAAGGCATGCCGCTATACGGCAAGATGGGCTTCGAGGAGATCGATCTCGTCCAGCAGCATCAGGGCGTACCGAGGCTGCCAAGTGAGGGCAGGGTCATTGCCGAAATTCCGATTCGGCTGGCGCAGCCTGGCGATCTCGATGGCATCATTGCGCTGGATGCGCGCGAGGCAGGCACCTTGCGCGAGGCGATGCTGGCTGCGCTTATGCAGGTTGGAAGTGGGTTGTTGGCGCAACGCGACGGACCGCTGTTAGGCTATGCGGTCTGCCGTGAATTTGGGCGCGGCCATGTCATCGGTCCGGTGATTGCGGCGGACGACGTGATCGCCCGTGCGCTGATCCGCGCTTCGATCGAAAGGCTTGGCGATAGCTTCGTTCGCGTCGACGTGCGCACCTCCTCCGGCCTGGGCGATTGGCTGATCTCGCGCGGCCTGCAAAAGGTCGACGACGTCTTCACGATGGCGCGCGGTGCGAGCCATGATCAGCGGACTCAATCACCCCAGCTCTTCGCCCTTGCCAGCCAGGCGCTAGGTTGACAGACACGAACCAGCTCAACTCGGGAGAAGTTTGGCGTTCGAAGCGCAGGGCTGTGGACTCAGCTTCGGCGCTCTGCGGCAAAGTGCCAATGGCGGTAGTCCGGCCTGTCCTCGACCCGACGGTCTTCGAGGTAGAGCCATTCGAAATCGCCGAGGAAGGCGTTCAGGTCCCGGCCGTCGCAGAAGTAGTGCGGATGCTGGTGGTCGGCGTCGCCGTCCTGCCAGACGTAGGTATTCGGCGAGACCTCGATGCCGGTCGACCGTGCCGCGCTTCGCCGCGACAGCAGGGTCGCTTGCAGCACGCCGCCAATCCGCAGCACCCGCCGGACCTCGGCGAGCGAGGCGCGCACGCCATCGCCGTCGCCGTGGTGGATCACGTTGAAGGCGACGACATAGTCGAAGCTCGCGTCGTCGAACGGCAAATTGTCCGCGGCCGCCTCCTTGATCGTGACCGTCAGCCCCGCCGCGCTGGCGGCCCGTTCGAGCTCATCGAGGCCGGCGCGCGCCGGATCGGTTGCCGAGGTTTCGAAGCCGATCCGAGCGAGCTCCAGCGCGTGCCGCCCGACCCCGCACCCCAGGTCCAGGGCTTGGCGCGCCGCGTGTCGCGCGAAACGTTCTCGCGCCAGGGTGGCGACCTCCTTCTCCGGGGTGAGCCAGGCCTTGCGCCCTTCGGGCGTTGACCAGATCTCGTTCCAGGCTGAGGCCGCCGTGCTGTTCACCATGCTTTGGTTCCTTCGGTCTGAGAGGCGGTTTGACGAGCGAGGCAATGCAAGATCAAGCCGGCAGAAGCGCGATGACGTCCCGGCGCATATCGGCCATCACCTCCTTGGGCGAGCGGCGCAGCGTGATGACGCTGCGGAGATGCTCGAAGATCACCTCGGCGATCTTGATCGCGTTCGGGCCGGGGAACGTGAACCAGCCGGTCATGACGGGTAGCTGATCGAGACCGGCTTTCGCTTGCGGGTTCCGGGCGTAGAAGTCGGCGAGGCGGTCGACCGCCAGCGCGTTGCCCGGAACCGCGCCCGTCCGCTCGACGACGATGGCCTGTCCGACCGGACCCGTGGCGAACTTCATGAACGCCCAGGCAGCCTCCTGCACGTCAGGATCGTCGGCCGTGAGGCTCAGGAACCCGCCGCCGACCGGCACACGGCTTTCCGGGGAGGGCGCGGGCAGCCGGGTGGCGCCGAGCCGGAAGCGGTCGCCGATCGCTCTTCGATAGTTCCCCAGCCGACGGGAGGAGGTGAAGAACATGCCGACGCTGCCGGAGATGAACATCTGGTCGGCCTGCTTCCGGGTCATGTCGATTTGCCCCGCTTCGCCGAAGCCCTGGACGATCCGCAGGGCCTCGTGTCCCATGGGCCCGTCGAAGGCGACATTCTTCTCGCCGTCGGACATCATGCGCCCGCCCAGCGAGAAGAGCAGGGCCTGGAACATCCAGTTCCCGTCCGCCGTGTAGTCGAAGAAGGAGCCCATTCTGCCGTCGCCCAGGGCGGTGACTTTTTCGGCGGCGGCGACGACGTTGTCCCAGCTCTTGCCGAGCGCCGCGATGTCGACGCCGGCCTGTCCGAGCAGGTCTTCGTTGTAGAAGATCACCGGGTTGGAGATGGCCAGCGGCAGTCCCCATTGCTGTCCCCCGTGCTCGGCCATGCTCATGAGCGCATCCGTGTAGCCGAGCGTCTCCCAGTTCTTTTCGGCGGCGATCAGCGGCCCGAGCGGTCGCGCGGCTTTACGTTCGGCCACGAGCCGGACCCGGTTGTAGGACTGCACGGCGAGCTCGGGCGCCCGGCCCGTTTGCAGATCCAGCATGGTGCGTTGGAACTGCTCATCCCAGTCCTGGGCCGGCGCTTGGGTCTCGATTTGGATGCCGGGCTGCCGCTCGTTGAAAGCGTCGATGATCGCCTGGACGGTGGCCGGGAAGTCGCCCCCGCCCCGGAATGACAGCCGGATGTCGGCCGTGGGTCCAGCCTGCGCGGGTCCGACTCCGCTGATCAAGGCCGCCGCTGTGGCGGCAGACGAAGCCAAGAAAGTTCGACGCTCCATTGGTTCCTCCTGAAGCAAGACCGGCGATTTGGCGAGCGGTCCAGTCCAGTTGTCGTCCCGCGGCGCCAGCGGCCCCTGCGTACCAGAACATCATTTCAAATTTTTGACATATATATGGAATATCATTCCGGACAGCGATCCGGCGTTTGAGCGACATCGGGCGCATAAGCGAAAGGGGCCCTGAGTTGAAGCTGATCCACCTCACCGACCTCCACTTCACGCCGCCTGGCATCGATCATCTCGGCTGTCAGCCCCGCCGGCGCCTGGAACAGGCGATCGAGAGCATCAACGCCGACCACGACGATGCGGCCTGGGTCGTGATCACCGGCGACCTCGCGGCTTTGGGACAAAGCGCCGCTTACGAAGAGCTCAAGGCCTGTTTGGGAGACCTGCGCGTTCCTTACCGCCTTTGCCTCGGCAACGGCGACCACCGTGCAAGGTTCCGCGCGGTGTTTCGCGATGCCGAGGTCGACGAGAACGGCTTCGTGCAGTCAGTCGTCGAGACCCGGGCGGGGCGCCTGTTGCTGCTGGACACGCTGGAACAGGGCGTGCACTGGGGCGAGCTGTGCGAGCGCCGCTTGGCCTGGCTGGCCCGCCAGCTCGAGCAAGGCGGCGACGCGCCGGTGTTCCTCTTCATGCATCACCCCCCATTCCCCATCGGGATCAAACTGATCGACAGCTTGGCCCTGAAGAACGCGGACAGGTTCGCGGCGCTGCTGGACGAAAAGAACATCCGACATATGTTTCTCGGCCATGCTCACCGCCCGGCCTCGGGCTCTTGGCGGGGCATACCCTTCACGATCCTGCGCAGCACTGTGTCGCAGTTCGCCTTGCGCCTCGGCAGCGAGCCTCCCTTGCGATGCTACGAGGCACCGTTCTACGCCGTGGTCCTGATCGATGACGGACAGGTGGTCGTCCACTTTCACGACTACAGCTATGACGGTCCGACTTTTCCATACAAGCCTGTGCCGAACGTCGTCGTCGACGATGAGACACGCGCGTCAGACTTCCAGCGGAGCATCGTCTCGGCCGCGTTGCGGCCGGATCGTGAGGCCCGCGAGAAAGATTCCGATGTGGAACAGAATTTCGGACCAGTTTCGAAAAACTGAAACACTGTTCTGCTATCAGCCCGGCTTCGAAACAATGACGTCCGCCTGACGAGAGGGGCGGGCGCGAGCCAACGACTGTGCGCGGATGTGATGGCACGACGCGCAGGAATCGGCGCAGTTACCAGGAGGTCGACATGCGAAAACCAGCCGCCCCTTTTGCCCTGCTGCTCGGGATGAGTCTCTTAGCCGGCACGGCGGACGCTCAGACCAAACTCGATGTCCTCTACGCATTTCCCAACAACTACAGAGAGGTGCAGGAGGAGATCGCGACGCGTTTCGAAGCCGAGCATCCGGGCATCGAGATCGATTACCGGAACCCGGCGCCCAACTACGACGACGCATCCGCGCAGGTCTTGAGAGACGTTCTCGTTGACAAGGCGCCCGACGTGTTCTTCACGGGCGGGAACTACATGCGCGTTCTTGCCAACCGTGACCTGACGGTGCCGCTCGACAAGTTTGTCGCCTCGCGCGGCGAATGGGAGAAGCTCGGCTATCTCGATTCGACGCTGTCCCTGGCAGAGCACGGTGGGGCCGTCCATGGCCTGCCGTTTGCGATCTCTCTTCCGGTTCTCTACGTCAACGCCGATCTCGTCGAGGCAGCCGGCGCCTCCGTCTCAGGTCTGCCGGGGAATTGGAAGGACATGGCGCGTCTCGGCCGCGAGATCGCCGCGCAAGGCAACGATATCGTCGGCTTCTATCACGACTATGGCGGTGCCGGGAACTTCAACTTTCAGGTGATGGTCAACAGCGCCGGCGGCGTCATGGGCGGCGCGGATGGCTGCAGCGTTTCGTTCGACGAACCGGCGGGGCTGTCGGCGCTCGAGACCTTCGAAATGCTGCACGAGGAAGGCATGCCGGACCTTTCTCAAAATCAGATCCGTTCGGCTTTCGCGGCCGGTAAGGTGGGGATCTGGATGAGCTCCACATCGAAGATCGCGCAAATGGAGAAGGCCTCGGCGGGGAAGTTCGGCTTTCGGGTCTTGCCCTATCCCCTGGCCTCTGAGCGCGGCCGCCTTCCGGCAGGCGGGGCGATCGCCGTCATGCTGACCAAAGACCCTGTCAAGCAGGCCGCCGCCTGGGAGTTCATCAAGTTCGCGACGGGCCCGGTCGGGCAGACCCTGGTCGCGACCTACACCGGCTACATGCCCTCGAACCAGCAGGCGATCAATGCGCCTGATCTTTTGGGCCGCTTCTACGAGGAGAATCCGAACAAGCTGGTCGGGGTCGAGCAGCTTCCGGTGCTGACCGGCTGGTACAACTGGGCGGGCGGGAACAGCGTGAAGATCGTCGATGTGATCCAGGATCACGTGGACGGCGTGGTGTTCGGCAAGCGCAGCGCCGCGGAGACGATGCCGGCGATGACGAGGGATGTCGAGGCATTGCTGGCCGACGCCTGCGGATAAGCGCTGTGCTCGCTGATCGGGCAGCGTCACACCGGTGTCCCGGCTCGACCTCGGGCGTATGGTGCGCGCGGCACGGAACACAGCGGCCCCACGGCCTGCGGTTCCGGCCGCGCGCAATCTCGACCGGCAGCCATAGGGGGCTGACCAGGTGACTTGGGACGAAGGACGCGTCGGGCACATCCCGATCGATGAGCGGCCGAAGCTGGCTCTGCCGAACGGGGCGAGGGTCGCGGTCTGCGTCTTCCCCAATCTGGAGCACTACGAGTTCGTGCCGGCCCGGGTCGGCGAAAGGGATCCGTGGCCGCGGACGCCGCACCCGGATATCCTAGGCTATGGCCTGCGCGACTACGGCAACCGGGTCGGCGTTTGGCGCCTGTTCCGGGTCTTCGACCGATGGGGCATCAGCTGCACCGCTTGCTTCAGCGCGGCGGCCTTCGAGCATTTTCCCGAGTTGCTGGAGGCTTGCGAGGCACGCGACTGGGACTACATGGGACACGGCGTTTACAACACGCGGTATCACTGGGACTTGTCCGAGGAGGCGGAAAGGGCGGAGATCGCCGACTGCGTCGAGACCTTTCGGCGCCTGACCGGCCGGCAACTCAGGGGCTGGTTCTCGCCCTCCGCGACCTACACCGGCCGGACCCCCGACCTCGTCGCGGAAGCCGGCATTCGCTACACCTGCGACTTCCATTTCGACGACGAGCCGGTCCCCCTTCGCGTCGCCGGTGGACGGCGTCTCATCGCGCTGCCCTATCAAATGGACCTGAACGATTCGGCGCTGCTGCGCGGCGGCGACGACGGCGCGGAATATGCCAAGATCGCCTGCGAGATGTTCGACACCCTGTACGAGGAGGGCGCTGTGAGCGGCCGCGTGATGAGTGTGGTGGTGCACCCTTTCATCATGGGGCGCCCGCACCGAATCCGTCATCTGGACGCTGCCTTGCGGTACATCGCATCGCACGAGCATGTCTGGTTTGCGACCGGTAGCGAGATCGTTCAGTGGTACGAGCATGAAGCGACGGGAAGCGTCGCGATCCAGGCGACCGGAGACGGATGACAGATGGCGGAACAGAGCTGCCGTCGACGGGGCATGGATCATGACCTCTACCCCTATTGGCCGGACGATCGACGCCCCGAATGGCCTCTCCCCAACGGCGCCAGAATCGCGTTCTTCGTGTTGCTCCACGTCGAGCATTGGGAGCTGCATCCGCCCCGCGGGGCTTTTCGCGACCCCCGTTTCCGGGGCGTCTACGGCGACTTCGCGCCGGACTACTGGCGCTGGAGCTACCGGCTCTACGGTAATCGCGTCGGCATTCACCGCATTCTACGCGTTCTCGACGACCTCGAGGTCCCGGCCACGGTCGCCTTCAATGCCATGGCGGTGGATCGCTATCCCGACATCGTCGAGGCGGCGCGTCATCGCCGGGGCTGGGAGCCGGTGGCGCATGGTATCGCCGCGACCCGGATGATCACCAGCGAGATGACCGAGGAAGACGAGCGCCGGCACATCGTCGAAGCGCGCGACGCCGTCGCACGGGCTTTCGGACGGCAGCCCCAAGGATGGGCCGGCCAGGATCACGGCGCGACGACGCGGACCTCGGCTCTTCTGGCCGAGGCGGGCTTTGCCTATACCCTCGACTGGCCGAATGACGAGCGTCCCTACGCGCAGCTTGCCGATGGCCGCCTTCTGGCGGTTCCGGTCCAGCCGGACTGGGACGACGTCCAGGCGCTTTGGCTGCGCCGAGTCCCTTTACAAGGCTATCCCGATCTCGTTGCGGAGGCCGCCGACGAGCTGGCGGAGAGCGAGCCGACCGGTCGGCTCCTCTGTCTGGGCCTGCACCCCTGGATGATCGGTGCGCCGCATCGGATCGCCTATTTGCGGCAGGCGCTTGCGCGAATACGCGAACGCAGCGACGTCTGGTTCGCGACGGCGGGAGAAATCGCGGCGCAGTATCGAGCGGCGCACGCAGGACCGGCGTGAGGCCTGGCACTGCGAGACGCCGTCCGGGTAAGCTTGAAGATGGAGCGCAATGTGGTCGACGAAACGATACAGCCCGATAGCGCGCCCAGCGCCCAGCACAAGCCGTTTCGCGCGCTGCCGCTTGTGCGCGCCCAACTGGCGACTCTGCCGCCTGCGTTGCAAAGGATCGGGAAGTACATTCTGGAAAATCCCGATCTGGTGACCGGCCAGACCGCCAGTGAGCTCGGCATCGCGACGGACAGTGGCCCGGCCAGCATCGTCCGATTCTGCCGCGCGGTCGGCTTCAGCGGGCTGCAGGACTTCAAGTATGCGCTGGCCGGCGATCTGACGGCGCAACGCTACGAGCTGGCTGGAGACGGCCCGGATGCACCGGGCAGCCATCGCATCTCCGACGCCTTGTCGGCGCGGGTGATCGCGGCCACCCGCGAGACCCAGTCGCTCTTGGACCCTGACAGCGTCGAGCGGCTGGCCGACGCGATGGTCGCGGCCTCTCGCATCGATGCCTACGGCGCGGCCGTCTCGGGGCTGGTGGCCCAGTATCTCGCGTTCCGGCTTTTGCGTGTCGGACTCCCGGCGCATGCGATCGTGGATGCCACCTATGCAGCCTACGTCTCGAGCGGGCTTGGACCCGACTCCGTCGCGATCGCGATCTCGGAATCGGGGATGACTCCCGATACCGTTGAGGCGCTCCGGCGCGCCAAGGCCGCCGGTGCCAGGACGGCGGTGGTGACGCATCGGCCGGACGGCCCGATCGTGGAGTACGCCGACGAGGTGCTCCTGACCTCCAGCGTGGAATCCCCCGTCACCGGCGCGAAGTCGATCATCGCCTTCACCAATCTCATCGCGATCGAGGTGCTCGCCTCGGTCCTGACTTACAAGCTCGA
>JAKSDN010001118.1 GCA_022360075.1 Kiloniellales bacterium
AATGCAGCAGGGTCGCGCGCTCGGCCAGCGCGGCCCGTGCCTTGGGCTGGATCAGCGCGGCCTGGAAGGCGGTGCGGCTGGGCGGAGTGGCATCCGAGGCGACCAGCCCGAAGGCCAGGACGCCCAGGGCCTCGCGCACCTCCTCGAGCGTGCACATGCCGGTCGAGACCAGGAGCGGCAGGCCGGCCCGCGCCTTGCGCAGCAGCAGCGGGCCGTTGGTCATCTCGCCAGACGGCACCTTGATGCGCTTGATGCCGATCTCCTGGATCAGGAAGTCGAGGGAGAGCTCGTCGAAGGCGGTCGACATGAACTCGATGCCGCGCTCTTGGCAGAGCGCGGCCAGGCGGACATGGCTGTCCTGGTCCAGCTCCAGGCGCCGCAGCATGGCGAGCTGGTCCTCCGTGGCGCCGGTCCGCTTGGCCTGGTAGTCGGCCTTGGGTGCGCCCGGCACGACGATGCGCTCGGCCGCGAAGGTCTGGAACTTGACCGCGTCGGCGCCGGCCTCGGCCGCCACCTCGATCAGGGCCTTGCCCATGGCCAGGTCGCGCTTGGCCGTGCCCATGCGCCAGTTCGAGCCGGCCTCGGCGATGACGAAGACCCGGTCGCGGCGCCAGAAGGCGCTGGTGAGCTCGTAGAGGCTGCGCGCGATCCGGCAGGTCTCGCCCGTATCGGGAATCCGCTTGTCGACCTCGTCGAGCGGCACGAAGCCGGCCGCGGCGAAGCAGGCCACAGAGGCGGCGTTCTCGGTGCGGATCTCGGCCACCGCGCTGTCGACGCCGGAGCGGCGCAGGAAGTCCAGGCCGGCCCGAAGCGCCGCCTTGCCGAGACCCGTTCCGCGCCGGTCCGGCGCGATCATGAGCGAGATATCGACCACGCGCCCGGCCAGGCCTTGCGGGTGCGCGATCGGCCGGAAGCGCAGAAAGCCGACGCGCGCGCCGCCGTCCAGCAGGAAGAGCGGCGGCAGACCCGGCTCGCTGAGGTACTCGTCGCGATACTCCGGCCAGAAGCGCTCCCAGCTCTTGGGCTCGCGGTGAAAGGACATCGTCAGCGTCGTCGGGTCGTTGCGCCAGGTCATGACCTGACGGGCGTGGCTCTCATCGCCCCCGCAAAGCTCGATCGACAGGCTCGGCTCAGTCATCGTCGTGAGGCTTCCTGGAGTCCGCGACGTCAGGCCGTCTCGGCATAGGCCAGCGCTTGCTCGTCGGGCGCGGCCTCGTTCTGCGCCGAGTCGAGAACGACCGAGCTTTCCTGCGGATAGGCCTGCGGCGGCACGCCTCCCGCCACGAGCTGGCGCAGCACGTCGATGGCGCGCTCGGCGGTGCGGCCGTCGTCGTAGCCCAGATAGAAGCGGCAGAGTTCGCTCAGGCGCTCGCGGTCGCCGCCGTGCAGGTTCGCGCCGCCGATGGCCGCGTTGATCTTGCCGATCAGATCCCGCTTCGAGCTGGCCAGGGCGAAAGCGTCGCGGAACTCGGGGAAGAAGACGTAGTCGCTGTGGCGACCGGTCGCCTCGTGAAAGAACGGCATGATGGTGTTGCAGCGGAGCAGGCAGGATTCGAGCAAGACCGTGGAGTTGAAGCCGATGGTGGCCAGGGATTCCCGGATCAGCGCGGGCGCCGGCTCGGCGACGATGTGGCAGTTGGGGATGCTGTCGAGCGAGCGACCGAGATTCTCCTGGATGGTCTTTTCGATCTCCGCGCTCCACAGCTCCATCGCCGCCTTGGGCTTGATCTTGAAGGTGATCTCGGGGTGGCGCAGCGCCGCCTCGGCGAAGCCCACGTGCACGTCGCGGAAGAGGGCGACGAAACCCTCGTCGTCGCTGGCCGTGAAGTAGGGCGAGCGGCTGCGGGTCACGGTGACGCCGCCGGAGACTTCGCCGAAGGAGAACAGCGTGACGACCCGCTTGGCCGCGTCGCTCTTCGTCTCGCGCCGCGCCTCTTCGTGCAGCAGATTGTCGATGCGCAGCAGCCCCATGACCGTGATGCGATCCTCGGGAAAGACCCCGGCCTCCGCGAAGAGCCGCTTGCCGGTCCGATTGGTGACGCAGACGTGGCTGCCGAGAAAGCGCTGCCGCCGCCCCTTGAAACGCGCGATGCGCTCGGGGAGCTGGCTCTCGTCGAGGACCGTGAACTCCTTGTGAAAGGCGACGAAGGGCAGTCCGGCCGCGTGACAGCCAGCGGCCCAGGCTTGCTCCCGCCGATAGTGAATGGCCGGCGTGACGGCGCAGTCGAGCTTCCTGTGGCGGCGCAGCGCCCTGATCACGCGCGCGATAAAGGCCGCCTGGGCCTCGCGCGCTTCGAGGATCTTGGGATCGCGCTCGAGGAAATACTCCTGGCGTGCTGCTTTGCCCGGCACCGCGAAGATCGCATTGACCCAGCCGAGAAACGTCTCGTCGATGGTGTGCAGCCGCAGGGCGCCCGGCCGCGCCAGAGCCTCCAGGTCCTGCAGCCAGCGATAGTCGCTGAACACCAGCACGTCGAGCGCATCGTCCCGATCGCAGTCCTGGCGCAGGCGCAAGCGGCGGGCCATCAGCCAGCCGAGGACCGCGGCCGACCAAGGCTGGCGCAGGAGAAGGCGCGCAAGCGCCTTGAGGGCCA
>JAKSDN010000707.1 GCA_022360075.1 Kiloniellales bacterium
GGCCCGCTCGCGCGGCCTCACGCTGATGGCGATCTCCAACAAGCTCGGCTACATGGTGCTCTCGACCGGCAACAAGTCGGAGATGTCGGTCGGCTACGCCACGCTCTACGGCGACATGTGCGGCGGCTACAACGTGCTGAAAGACGTCTACAAGACGACGGTCTTCAAGCTCTCGCACTGGCGCAACCAGGCGATGCCGAAGGACGGCAGGGGCCCCGCCGGCCGGGTGATCCCCGAGCGCATCATCACCAAGCCGCCCTCGGCCGAGCTGAAGCCCGACCAGACCGACCAGGACAGCCTGCCGCCTTACGACGACCTGGACGAGATCCTGGGTTGCCTGATCGAGGGTGAGATGGGTGTCGAGGAGATCGTCGCCCGCGGCTTCGAGCGCGCCACGGTGACCCGGGTCTGGCGCATGCTCGACGGCGCCGAGTACAAGCGCCGCCAGGCCCCGCCCGGGGTCAAGATCACCACCCGTGCCTTCGGCCGCGACCGCCGCTATCCGATTACGAACGGCTTCAAGGCGCCGCGGTGATGGGCACGAAGTGCCGCGGGTTCTAGGGCCGCAGAGTGCGACCCAAGCCTTGGCTGCGAATCACTGTGTTCAAAGGCTGCTATCGCCTTTTGCAACCACTCCAACCTCCTCACCCTTCGACAAGCTCAGCATGAGGGGCTCAGCGATGAACATGCTGGCAATACCAAAGGCCAAGGTCGCCGGCCCTCGATCCGTCCGTCCAGGTCCGCTGTGCTCCCACACTCGATCGCACAACAACGAACCTTTGGTTGCGGCTAAGCTGCGCTGTGTCCAATAGGCCTTTGGACCTATAATGCTCGATCGTGGAGCGAGTCGTCGGGCGGCCGAAGGGGGCAGGACATGAAGGCCAGTCGCAAAACCGCGTGACCGCCAAGGCCGGGACCTGGCTCGCGCGTTTCATGCGCGGGGGTGAGGACGTAGCCCTGCTGCTCGCGGTGCCGCCGTTGATCGTCTCGACCCTGGCGCAGGTCGTGTTCGAGTTCTCGGGCTTCGACCTCTTGCGCCTCGGCGAGGCGGTTGCCGCGCGCGTCGATATGGCGGGGAGCCTGTCCCTGCCGGTCGAACTGGCGGAATCGGAGACGCGCATCCTCTGGGGCCTCGCGGTCCTGCTCAATCTCCTGACGGCGATCGCGCTCACCGCCATCGCCGTGGTCATTCTGCGCCGCTCGATCTCGGTGCGCGGCCTGCGCCTCTTCGTGCCGACCGGGCTGATCCTGATCGTCGCTGGCGTCGGCTCCTTCGCCTACGCCGCCGAAGCCCGAACGCCGATCAGCGGCCTCTTCTTCTTCACCTTCGGCAGCCTTCAGGCGGTCGGGCTGTTCACCAGCGGCTTTCTCACCACGGTCCAGGCCCTGGTCACGCTGCTCAACGTGCTTTCGATCGTCGCACCGGTCACGGCCCTGATGGCGGCTTGCAGCACGCTCGCCCCTCCCCGCGACGGCGGGCCCGGCAGCGTCGCCTTTCTCGGCAGCCAAGTGCGTTCGCTCAAGGCGCTCACCGTGATCGGCTCCGCCTACATGGTCGCGGGCGTGCTGCATCTCGGTGTCTGGGTGAGCTGGCCCGCGACCTTCGTCCCCGATCCGGATCTGGCCAAGGAGATCGAGAGCTACGCCCGTGCGATGAGCATCTATTGGGGCGGCTCCTTCACCGTTCTGATCGCCGCCTTCTACGTGCCCGCCCTGGTGGTCCTGCGCGAGCGGGCCGAGGCCGTGATCGAGCGGGCGCCCGGCTCGACCGGGGGGCTGACCGCCGAGAAGCTGCTCGAGGACCACGGCCTCTCGCTTTCCCTGGGCCGCCAGCTCCCGCAGATCGCGGCGGTCCTGGCGCCGCTCTTCGCCGGGCCGATCGGCTCGGCGGTGGCCGATATTTCGAAGGTCACGGCGTTCGGCGGCGGTTGACCGCAGAGGCCCTCGCCGTGTAGCGTCCGAGCCATGATTCGCGTCTTCTCTCGATGTCGCTGCTGCTGAACGGACGACCCTGTCGCCCGCGTCCGGCCCTGCGCCGAAATCCAGCAACGAGGCCCCGTCGAGAGAGACCCCAGCCATGACGCTTCAGCTCTACAACACCCTGGCCCGCGCCAAGCAGCGCTTCGAGCCGCTCGATTCGTCCAACGTACGCATGTACGTCTGCGGACCGACGGTCTACGACTTCGCCCATATCGGCAATGCCCGCCCGGTGGTGGTCTTCGACGTGCTCTTCCGCTTGCTGCGCCACCTCTATGGCGAGGAGCGGGTCACCTACGCCCGCAACATCACCGACGTCGAAGACAAGATCATCAAGGCGGCACAGGAGAACGGCGAGCCGATCGATACCCTGACGGCGCGGACAACCGAGGCTTTCCACCGCGACATGGCCGCACTGGGCGCGCTCGAGCCCAGCGTCGAGCCGCGGGCGACGCAGACGATTCCGGAGATGATCGCAATCATCGAGCGCCTCATCGGGCGCGGCCACGCCTATGCGGCCGAGGGGCACGTCCTCTTCTCGGTGCCGTCGATGGCCGACTACGGCCGGCTGTCCGGCCGCGACCGCGAGGAGATGATCGCCGGCGCCCGGGTCGAGGTCGCGCCCTACAAGCGGGACCCAGCCGACTTCGTGCTCTGGAAGCCGAGCACGGCGGAGCAGCCGGGCTGGGACGGCCCCTGGGGCCGGGGGCGGCCGGGCTGGCATATCGAGTGCTCGGCCATGAGCGCCAAGCACCTCGGCGAGACCTTCGACATCCACGGCGGCGGCCAGGACCTGATCTTTCCCCACCACGAGAACGAGATCGCGCAGTCGCTCTGCGGCACTGACGGTGAGTTCGCCAAGCTCTGGATGCACAACGGCTACGTCATCGTCAACGGCGAGAAGATGTCGAAATCCCTGGGCAACTTCTTCACCGTGCGCCAGCTGCTGGACGAAGGCTGGCCGGGCGAAGCGTTGCGGCTCACCCTGCTATCGGCGCACTATCGCCAGCCGCTCGACTTCACCCGTGAGAAGGTCGCCGAAGCCAAGGCGCAGCTCGATCGGCTCTACGGCGCGCTGCGCCACGCCCCCGATGGTGAAGACGATCGAGACGCGCCGTCCGCGCTCGTGTCAGCGCTCGAAGACGACCTGAACAC